>CAXBHV010000559.1:0-5416 GCA_963974855.1 uncultured Rhodopirellula sp.
CGTCGTGCACTTGCAAATCGCGATTGAGCAGCGTCGGGAACGTCTGGTAGCATTTCGAGCTTGTTTAGTGAATCCAGCAGCGTGTTGAGCGCCACCGGTGGAGGCGTCTGGTCGGCCGCCATCGCACATTGAATCTCGAAGTAGGCGTCATAAGCACGGTCGAAATTCTTGCCGGACTCACCTGCCAGCATGACTGGTTCGCGTTTGGGAAGTTCCAGTGGCCCCGGTGAATAGCTCGGTGCCTTGCTCGGGTCCATCAACGATGGATTGCCAGCAAGCTGCATTTGCGAGTCGATCAAGAAATTGCCGTTTGTGGCAACGGTCTCACCCGCACTCATCCCCTCGACAATGATTGCATCATCATCGTTCATCGCGCCGACGGTCACGCGTCGAATCTCAAAACGTCCAGGTTCGGTTTCGACATAGATGACTCCGTGTTGACCAGTTAGCAGCACCGAGTCACGGGGCACGGTCACGACGCGCTGGGCCGTGACCGGTTCTGGCGAGTAGCCGAGTTGCGTTGTCGGAATGAGATCCATTCCGCATAGCGGGCAATCCCCAGGTTCATCGCGGATGACTTGCGGGTGCATCGGGCTAATGAATTTCCCAGCCAAGGCGGGATCGTAGACCATGTCGGCAGGAATCGCGGGCACGCTGATGCGAGCCGTCGCGTAATCTCCAGGGCGCAGCTTTCCGTCGTAGTTCATGACCTCGACACGCACTCGAACGGTGCGAGTGGTTGGATTGACCGTTGGATCAATGAACGCGACTCGGCCCGTAAAAACTTCTCCCGGCATCGACTGAATTTCGGCTTCGACCTGTTGGCCGAATCGAACTGACGCGGCATCGTCGGGAAACAAATCCAGCATCATCCAGACGGAGGTCAAGTCAGCGATGCGGTAAATCTTCTGACCGGTTTTGACATAGTCGCCCTCGACGGCTGCTTTTTCTAAGACGGTTCCCGTTTGTGGTGATTTGATTCGGATGCGTGACTGCGGCTTTCGGCTATCACGCAAATCATCAATTTGTTCGGTGGTCATGCCCAGTTCGCTAAGGTTCTCACGAGCCATTGCCTGCATGTTGGGACTGTTGATGCTGAACCGTCCCACCGACTTGCTATCCAGGCTGGTGACGTATTCGGTTTGAGCCGAGTAGAGCTTGGGGCTGTAGATCAGAGCGAGGTCATCGCCTTCATTGACTTCGACGCCCACATAATCGGCGTACAATTCTTCCAAGCGGCCGTCGATGTAAGCTGAAATTGTCGATAGTCGGCTTTCGTCGAAGTCGATCGAGCCGATCGTGCGAATTGTTCGATTCACTTCTCCCATTTTGCTAGTCGCGGTTTGGATTCCAACCAAGCGACGTGCTGCTGATTCGATCGTAACTGAGATCCCGTCGCCGCCCCCGCCACCGGTTGCTTCAACCAACTCCATCGCACACACCGGGCAACGCCCTGGCTCTGTCGAAGGTGGGGTACACATCATGGGACAGATGTAGCGTTTGTCTTCGCCGCCACCGGCATCAGCTACCGCTTCGCCGTCACCGCCACCAGAAAAGCCGTTAGCGGTGATCCATTCGGATCGCTGAGCGATACCGATCATGACCAGGATCAGTGCAGCGACCCCAGCTACAACGCCCGCATTCACGCCGACACGTAACAGCCAACCAAAACCGCCTACTTTCGTTTCCGAAGTGTCCGTCGTGGTCGGGATGGGTGCTTCGCTCTGTTCTGCTTCAGTGGTTATAGATTCGCTCGATGTCTCGCCTGTATCTATTGACGGGACGCTGTCGCTCGCGACGCTGCCTAACTCCTCACTTGACGATTCAGACGTCGGGACTTCATCGGGCTTGGAGTTTGGTTCGGGTTTATTCGGGTTCATAATGAAGACCTCCTTGAGATTGGATTTGATTTTGAAATGCTCGAAGAACGCAGCGACAAACCTGGTGATGGCATGAGAGCTCGACGAAGAATCGGAGGATATTCATCGCCGACCAAACACGCGCAATCGGGCTGCGGTTTTTGAGACGGAAGATTGCGATAGTGAAAGCCATGGATGCTCTACAATGAGAGCAAACTCTTGTTGAGCTTCGCTAAGACGTAGGCCCGAAAGTCTTGACGACTACCGTTACGGCGTGAACGCACCTTGCGGAACGCGCACGAAGTGGCCTACGCAGACGCAATCACAGCCGCCAGATACAGAGCTGGATTTGCGAGAAGTGAGGCTGCTTAACACTCTCGCCGCGAACGCTAAATAGGCGTCGGGGAAGAACTGAGCCACCGAAGAGATCGGCCAAATCCGAATGACGGACTGCGACTGATTCCCGGGTCGGGAGCGTGGGCCGAGCAGGTGCGGACTCGCCTAGCGGCGGGCTTTCGACACCACAACCACAGTTAGATGTGACTTCGACTTCCGCAGTTGCGTCACCAATAGCGTCATCGGAATCAGCTGCAACTGCGGCTTCGGTTGTACTGAGGACGATGATCTGGAGTTCCAAAGTTTCTTGGGGTTGAGTCACTTCAGGGTTGTCCCAGGAGTCATCTGATTCCGCTCCGCCCATGCAGCAACTTGCTCCACCCTCGTCTTTTTCACCGCCACCGCAGCAGCAACATTTCTCCTCTGGGGACGAGACTTCGCAGCATCCACAGCCGTCACACATGAAGCCGGAAGCACAGTTCGCCCCGCAATCATTCGTAAGTGCCAACGCCATCCCCGGCTGAATCATCATTACGACGATCAGTGAAAGATTAACGACGGTACGAATTAAACGACAGCGAAACACTTGGACCTTCCGAAACAGATACCTAGACCCGGTATACGGAGTATATCGGAAATCAGGCTTGAAAGTTCAAGACGAATCTGAACTCGTCCCCGAACTTTACAATAAAGAATAACTGGATGGAGCCAGTCTGTCATGCCACCTCGCCAAGATCGAACCGTATCTCGCTCGCGAAAGCGTCGTTTTCTGGCAATTTCGCTCATCGTATGCTCCGCTGGCGGATGTGCCTCAGGGCAGGCTCGAACGAGCCTGATGAGGCACACGGCTACGCCCCAAGCCGCCGCCAGTGGAGTTTCCGAAATGACTACCACCAAGCCTGAGAGCCAAAGTAATGGAGAATTGGTTACCGTTAAGACAGTGGGGCACAACGATTTTCAGCTGGTGAATGATAGCGGAGAAAACGGAATGGTGTTCGCGGCACCCATCATGCTGACCGAGGAGGAGCTAGACGAAAAGGCCGCCGAAAACCCGTTCAGCAAACTGCTGAAGAAAGAGGGGGAGAAGCGAGATAAGGAGTTGGGAGTGGGGGAGCGGGGAGACGAAGACGCGGAGGAACCAGATAGCAATGAAGATGCAAGCGACGATAGTGAAGGCGATGATGGCGGAGCACAAGCTGCTCCACTCCCCACCCCCAGCTCACAGCTCGCCACCGGCCAGCCTGTCGAATACTTCGTGCAGCAAGCCCTTGCGGCGCACCCCAGCATTCGCGCCGCCCGCCAGCGTGTAGCCGCTGAACTCGACCGCATCCCTCAAGTCACCGCTCTGCCCGACCCTCAATTTAATAACACGTTCTGGCCGCTTCACGACAATGCGCTTCAAACCGCGGGGGGACGCATCGCGAACCAAATGTCCCTACAGCAGGGTGTTCCATTTCCGGATAAGCTCCGCACAAAGGGAGCGATTGTTAGCCGCGAAGCCCAAATGGCCCAGGCAGAAGTCGAACGGATCGAGCGGCAGATCACTGAATCCGTTCGCCTTGCTTACTACGAAGTCTGGTATGCAACTCGTGCGATTCAAATCATCGAAGAGACGCGTGATCTGGTCGATGATCTCACCAAAGTCGCCGAGGCGCGTTATCGTTCTGGCGGGACGCAGCAAGACGTATTGCGGGCACAGCTCGAAACCGATCGACTGGACGATCAGTTGATTCAGCTACAGAAACAGAAAGAAGTTTCTCAGGCCGACCTTGCAGCCTTGCTGCAGCAGCCCACTTCACTTCTCGCCGAAGCGACCGAAGAACTCGGCGTTAATGATGCACCATTGCAGCTCGACGCGCTGATCGCGCAGGCTGAACAATGCAATCCCAACCTCCGCGGGCTTGCTGCCGAAATTCAGAGAGATCGACAGAAGCAACGACTTGCCTGCCTACAGCAATATCCGGACTTCATGGTTGGCCTCAACTGGGGCATTGTTAGCGACAGTCATGACGTGATCAGTCCGGTTGCTAACGGGAACGACAACCTCAGCATTACGTTCGGAACGACGCTTCCGATCTGGCGAGAGAAAATCAACGCTGGCGTTCGCGAGGCCAATCGTCGCACGAGCAGCACGACCCAGCGACTCGAAGCCGAACGCGATGAAATTTATGGTCGCTTGCGTCGGCTGCTCGCTCAAGCCGATTCGCTGGTCGAGCAAACCGACATCTATGAAGACCGCATCATCCCACGAACGGAAGACACACTGAAACTTGCGATCGCTGATTACCGTGGCGAACGCACTGACTTCTTCACGCTGATCGAAACCTATCGCGAACTGCTCATGTTCGAGATTCAGCTTGCACGCATCAATGCTACGCTTGCGGGCACGATCGCGCAGATTGATCGAACAGTTGGATGTGCATATTAGGAAGTGAGGGAGTTGGGAGCGGCTAGTCTTCCGGTCGTGTGCTTAACGGCGTTTTCGTATATCTGACATGACGAAAGACTGCGAAAACGGCGAGTGAGAAGGCGGTCAGCTCAACTAAAACTTGGATGGCAAGAGGAACGGAAAGAAGTCGCAATGGTTCATACGTCATTGTCAATGCGACGCAAAGAGATAGACCGATGATGTTGCAATAGGCTCCAAATACGCAAAGCCTTGCCGCAAACCTGCGACACGGCACAATCAGGTGTAGGGATAGTCCAAGACAAAGCGTCAGGAACCCGATCGGGAATGCGATGAATGCAGCGTAAAGAATCCACATAGGGTGCCCTGTTCTTTGGTATCGGAAAACCAACTCCCAGACTCCCAACTCACTTCAACTCCACCCAAGCCTCTCAAGTTCGTCCTTCAACTCACGCCGCGCCCGGTTTAACCTTGATCCCACCGTGCCCTCCGGAATGTCCATGATCTCAGCGATTTCGGCATACGAAAGCTCCTGAACTTCTTTCAGCGTCAGTACTGCACGCAGTTCAGGTTCAAGCTTTGCCAGCCCGGCTTCTAGCATCTCTGCATCCTCCAGTCGTAGTCCGCTCTGACTCACTTTGGATTCCGGCTCCAGGCTAAGGGTGTCGACGTTGTCTCGCTTACGACGTCGCAAAAATTGCAACGCCTCGTTCGTCGCCACACGGTAAATCCACGTTTCCAAACTTGATCCGCCACTGAAGCGATCAAGTTTGCGAAAGATCTGCATGAACGCCAACTGCATCGCATCATCGGC
>CAXBHV010000560.1:0-5404 GCA_963974855.1 uncultured Rhodopirellula sp.
GTGAGCCGTGGGCCGTAAGGCACCGGGTAATGCGTGGGCCCCGGCCGCTCACGCGCGAGCGGCTCACGAAATCAACAAGCCGCTAGCCCCGGTTGGATGGTGACGAAACCGTGGCTAGTGCCATTACGGCTAACAAAATCAGCAGTCTCCTTGGAGCGGAATGGGTAATGCTTGTTGGTCGCTTCTTTATTCGCATCACGTTTAGATCGCGGAGCGATCAACGACAATTAGCGACGACAATTTAATTGGGCTGGGTGATCCATTGCCTCGGTCGCTCGGCCGGTCGCTGGGTGGGGGCGGGTAGGGTCGGCTCGAGTTCACGACGTGGGCTGCTTGCCAATGTCGCGTTTTGCCGTGGCGGCGTGACCGCTGCTGTGGCGGTTGTGGTAGCCACCTGTGAAGGTAGGCCCCCGGTGGGTGCGTTATTCCGCAAGGCGTCGATTTGAGCAAACCGCTCACTCCCCTTGAACGGATCTTGGATCTCTGCCGCTGCGACTTTACCAGTGACGGTCGCACTGGCGTCCTCGGCGGGCGATTGTCGCGGCCACGGATCGTTGGACACTCCCGCTTCCATTGGCTGCATTTTAGCAACGACTTTGCCTGCGTCCCGCGATTGCTGCTCGGCCTGTTGCTGTGCCGATGCGGTGGCATTAAAGCGATCGTTAACGACGTCGGGCCGCGAGATTGGCACGGCCAAATCTTCGTACGTCAGCGGCTTGTACGCCTGCTGGCGCCGGTTCGCCCACGATTCCGCCATACTCGGTTTGTTCCACGAGAACGAATCGAACGATTTTGTGTCCAACGCGTCGATCGTGGTCGTTTCGAGGACTAAGTCTTCGGTCAGGTCGGTGCGCAAACTCGGCGGGACCGGCGTTGCGTACGTTTGGACGACACCGCGTGACGAACGTGTTTGGTCGGGGGATGAAGGCGTTTGCGCACTCAACAGCGACCCGGGCAGTAGCTCGATGGTCTCAGGGGCGACAATTTGGGGGGCACGTCGAAACGGCAACGCGGCCAATGTGCCGCCCGAGACGATCAGAACGCCAAGAGTAAGGTTTCGCAATGAATTGCTCGCAGCTGGATGGAAAGCGAACGGAAACCGCTTACACACCAACGAACAATCCGCTGGTGAAAAGCGACGACCAGCTTCGTCCTTGAAACCTAAAGAGGGCTGCATCTTGCAAGAATAAGGTATCGGCTGCCGAGAGCCGTTTTCTGAAGCCAATTTTGGAAAAACTTTCCTGGATTTAGAAAAAGCATCGCAGGGAACTGAATTTGGACGGCGTCCACCGTTAGCGCAAACCGCTTTCGCTGATACGATTTCGCCTTCAGCCCGATTGGTGCGGACATTCTCGCTTCACAGCGATTAGCACGTATTTTCCGGGTTAACATCTCGTTGTTCACATAGAAATCATTGCCATGGAAGCCGGAATTGTTGGTCTGCCGAACGTCGGTAAAAGTACGCTGTTTAACGCTTTGACTGCATCCCAAGCGGCCCAGAGTGAAAATTATCCGTTCTGCACCATCGAACCGAATGAAGGAATGGTCAGTGTTCCAGATGAGCGTTTAACCCGAATCACCCATTTCATCACCCCTCAAAAGACCATCCCGGCGATCCTGAAATTGGTGGATATCGCGGGCATCGTCAAAGGGGCCAGCGAGGGCGAAGGGCTCGGCAACAAATTTCTCAGCCATATCCGCCAAGTCGACGCAATCGTGCAAGTCGTTCGCTGTTTCGACGATCCTGACGTGATCCACGTTTCGGGCACGGTCGATCCGATCGCCGACATGGATACGATCGAGACCGAACTGATGCTGGCGGACATCCAAACGCTCGAAAACGCGTTGGGCAAGGCCGAGCGGACCGCCCGCAGCGGTGACAAGGAAGCAAAATTGCGGGTCGCCGTGATCGAAAAATGCAACGCTCACCTCAGCAAGGACGAACCGCTCCGGACGCTCGAGCTGAACAGCGTCGAAGCGTCCGCGATTTCGAGCTACGGGCTGATGTCGGCCAAACCGGTGCTTTACGTTGCCAACGTCAGCGAAAATGATCTCGAAGGCAAAGATCCGCTTGTACAAAAGGTCCGCGATCAAGCGGCCAAGGTCGGCGCGAATGTGGTTTGCGTGTGTGCCAAGCTGGAAGCCGAACTGGCCGAGCTCGAGGAACCCGATCGCAGTGAAATGCTGGCCGAAGTTGGACTCGAAGAGCCCGCGCTAAATCAAATTGCCCAGGCGACCTACACCACTCTGGGGCTGGAAAGCTACTTTACCGCCGGTGAAAAAGAAGTCCGTGCGTGGACAATTCCCAAGGGCGCGACCGCTCCCCAAGCCGCTGGCGTGATCCATAGCGATTTCGAACGCGGGTTCATTCGCTGCGAGGTTTACACTCTGGACGACCTGGAAACCTATAAAACCGAAAAAGAAATTCGACAGGCCGGTAAACTACGTGTGGAAGGCAAGAGCTACATCATGAAAGATGGCGATATCTGCCACTTCCTGTTCAACGTGTAGCCGCTTGGACGCTATATCCCGGTTGAACGTTAGAACCGTGGCTAGCGCCAAAACGGCTAATAAACCGAATGATTTCTACCTACCTGATTACCTCCTGCTGCTTCGCCCCATTCTGACTGCACCGCACCTCCAACCGAGCGTTACATGAACAAAATGTTGATCCCAATTCTATTTGCCCTTGGCACCGCTATTTTCTGGGGATGTTACGGACCTACGATCGGGAACGCTCAAGCCCCGAAAGTCAACGGCGTCCCGATGTGGTCTCCCTTCAAACCGTATGTCTTCATCGGGATCGCCTATTTGGTGATCGCGATTTGTGGCGGTTTGCTGATGATGAAAATGAAAGGCGACTCGTTCAGTTATTCCGGTGCCTACTTCCCAACGATGAAGTGGGGATTTTTGGCAGGGGTGTTGGGCGCCTTCGGTGCGGTTTGCTTGACGACCGCGATGATGACTAGCCGAGGTAACGCATTGCTGGTGATGCCGATCGTGTTTGGCGGAGCGGTTTCGGTATCCGCGATCGTTTCAATTTTCAAACTGCATGGTGACGTCACGATCAATCCGCTGTTGTGGGTTGGGATGTTGCTAACGGTGGTCGGTGTCGTGATCGTGGCGATGAACACGCCGCACGGTCACGCGGCGGCACCAAAACCTGCAGTGGTCGATGCCCCGGCGGCGGATGCAGCAGCGGTGGCAGACCCGGCAGCGGTGGGGACGCCCGACGAAGCGTCCAGCTAGACGACGTCCACTAAAGACGAGTGCATCGATTGTCGTATTGAAGCGTTGACTCAGCGTAGGGCCGGTTCCTACCGGCCGACTTCGTCGAGCCAGTTAAGTCGGCCGGTGGGAACCGGCCCTACTCGGATCAATTCCAAAGGGCCAAAGTTCATGGAACCAGCGACCGACCCCATGTCGCGCGTTCGCAGCATCGACACCGAGATCACGCATGTGTGGATGGTTCGTACCTTCCTGAAACATTGCGATGAAGCCGAGGACGACGAAGATCTTCGTGATGTTGTCCGCGATCTCTACGATTTCATCTTGGCGGTTGGACCGCTCGATGAAGTCGATGATCCCGCCGTCTACCTAAAGATGGCGAAGAAAAAGATCAGCAAGCTTCGCAAGGCCACTGAGCTTTACGAAGCGATTCAGCCCGAGGTCAGCGGCCATACCAACTTTGTGATGGCGGCGCGGTCGCTACGCACCGCTGTCGACCGCATCGCCCAAGCGATCGCGAAATAACCGCATACTTAATTTCAAAGCCACAGGCCGCTGCCATGTTCCAGCTCGTTGTCGGTACCAACAACGCCAAAAAACTGATCGAACTGCGACTGTTGTTGCCGCAAGACAAAGTCAAGCTGTTGGCATTGGCAGAAATCGAAGGCTCGATCGACGTGGACGAAACAGGAGCCACGTTTGCCGAAAACGCAGCCCTCAAAGCGACCGAGCAGGCCAAGCACCTTGGCCAATGGGTCCTAGCTGAAGACAGCGGGTTGACTGTCGATGCGCTGGGCGGTGAACCGGGAGTCCACTCGGCTCGTTACGCCGGCACGCATGGCAACGACGAAGCCAACAACGACAAACTACTCGAGGCACTGAAAGACGTGCCCGATGACCGCCGGACGGCTCATTTCAATAGCTACCTGTGCTTGTCCGATCCGCAAGGCAACGTGCGACTGGAAGCCAATTCACGCTGCACCGGCCGCATTGCCCACACGCGGCAGGGGACTGCCGGATTCGGCTACGATCCGCTGTTTATTATTCGCGAATACCATCGCACCTTTGGCGATTTAGACTTGACGGTGAAGCGAGCGATCAGCCATCGCTCGCGGGCGCTTCGACAATTTGTGCCCGAACTCTTGCGACTGATCGAACTTAATGTGGGATAGGTTTCCAGCCTGTCATCGGCATGAAGGTGCTCGCGTAGCGAAAAAAACGCCAAGAGTTTCGGGTGGGACAGGGGTGGACGAAAGTCTTCGCGACTTTCGCTACGATTGGGAGCGGACGAAGCCACTGTTACTGCGACAGCGCAGGGTCGTTTCCATACCCGAGGCCGGGGCCGGACAGCATGCGTGTCGGAACTTGGCCGCCGCGAACTTCAAAGAAGTCGCCAAACTCTGCCATCCAACGCTGATTTGCGACAGGCGAATATTGCCGGCCGTTGCTTTCGATCGCGGCAACCCCCGGAATATGAGCGGCCAAAGAGGCGGAGTGCAACAGCGATGCTCCCACGCACGTCAGATCCTGAACGCACAAAAACAGCTTCTCGTGACGTGCGACCGCCCCTAGCAACAATGCCTCAGCATGTCCCTTGCACGCTTTTAGTGCGATCCCACTGTACCCCTGTTTGATGGCCGTGCGCAGCGAACGAAGATTCACCAGCGATTCGTCAATCACCACTGGCAACCGCTCACGAACGCGATGCATCGTGATTGCAGGCAACCGTTCCAAATCGCGATGCGTCGGTTGCTCGATGTACTGAATGCAGCGCAAGGCATCGGGCTGTTCGCGAGTGATGCGTTCGAGAACCGCCAACACATACTCTTCGTCCGCACATTTTTCGTTGAAGTCGAGCGAGAACGCCCAATCCGCTTGACCAGCCGCTGGTGTTTCGCGAACGCTCTTTGCGACTTGGTGCGTCCGAATTACACGCTGGACGTCCCAATCCAAGTCGTCGCCATTAAGTTTGATTTTCAAGTGGGTCAAGCCATCGCGAACGATCCAATCGCGAAGCGTTTCCGGCATCCCATCGCCAACGGGCTGATCCAGATCACCATCACCCAACGGATCGAGGGCGCCAACGAGATGATACAGCGGCATCGAGTTGACGGGCTTGTCCGAAATCAGATCGCCAAGCCAGACGTCAAGGTAGGCGGATTCGCCAAGGTAATGA
>CAXBHV010000561.1:0-5397 GCA_963974855.1 uncultured Rhodopirellula sp.
CGTGACGCACGCTAACGGCTTGGAAAGCCGAGCGACAATGGGATGAATCGGCAGTGAATTCAACGTTACGTTCGCACCCCGCCGGATCTGCGTCGCTTTGGGCGACTTGATTCGGCCTACGCGCTGCGAAACGCTTTGATCGCGGAGCGATCAGCGACTTTCTTTAATCACGCCTACTCGGATGTCACAGACGTTCGTGCCGGTGGGACCGCACTTGATTAGGCCGCCGGCTTGCTCGAAAAAATGATAGGCGTCGTTGCGTCGTAAATAGTCAGCGATGTCGAGCTTCTTTTCGCTTGCGATGCGGTGCACGCTGGCGTCTAGAATCGCACCGGCCGCGTCGGTCGGTCCATCTTCGCCATCGGTACCGCCGGATAACAAGGCAATTTGATTCCACTCGTCTACGCTCAGGCCACAGCCGAGTAGGTGCTGATAGGCGGCAAGGACGAGTTGCTGATTGCGTCCGCCGAGTCCTCGGATCTCTGCGGGAGCGAGCGTGACGACAGGCTCGCCGCCGGTGATCAAACAGTTCGATCGATGTTCGTCGTTGCTGCGGAGCATCGCGACGAGCATCTCGGCAAATTCGCGTCCCACCTGTTCAGCCGACGGCTCGCAGGTCGTTGCCGAATGCATGATGTGGTTGTAGCCAAGCCGCTCGGCAACGATCCCCGCTTCATCGACCGCCAATGCATTGTTGCCGATGATGCATGTCGTGGCGTTCGTTGTTGGCCGCGGCGCCGTGGCTGGGGCGGAATTCAAGGCGTCGTAGACCGATGCGGGCAGGTTTCGCTGGGGATCGAATTTGGCCAGCACATCGATTGCGTCCGTTTTGGTTGAGGTATCCTCGACTGTGGGCCCCGACGCAATCAAGTCGACGGGGTCACCAAGCACATCGGACAAGATCAATGTGATCAGCTGTCCGGCACGGCACGCCCGCAGCAGGCCGCCTCCTTTGACATCGCTGAGATGTTTGCGAACGGTGTTCAGCTCAGTGATGTCCGCACCGGACGCACTCAAATGCCGGATCACTGCAAGTTTGTCCGCGAGCGTGATGCCAGGGATCGGAGCGGGAAGCAGCGCACTGCCGCCTCCGGAAATCAATGCGATACAGAGATCACGCGGGGTCGCTGCGCGGACGAGCCGCAGGATTTGCTCGGTTCCGTAAACGCCGTCCGCCGTAGGTTCGTTCACCCCCGCCGGGCGAGCGGGATGGATATGAATATGGCGAAGCACTTCGGATCCCTCTGCGGGAACGGTGCCTTCGGGTACATTGATCCAGCCCTCGATGGGCAGTCGATCGCCCACTGCTGCGACCAGCCCCGTCGCCATCGCAGTGGCCGCTTTGCCTGCACCGACGACGAGGATGCGGTCGAAATCGGCGAGCGAGAAAAAATGATCCGCGACGCAAAGCTGATCGAATTCCACTTGGATTTGCGAAAGGACTCGATCGTGGGCACGAACCGAATCGACACCGGCGTTCCAGATCGAAAGGGCGTCTTGTCGCGGACTTGGCATCGATTCTTGTCTCCCTGGGTCCATTGTTCTTAGATGACTGTTACAACTTGTAAACTATGACGCAACCAACTGAGATTCCCGACCGTGACGTTTTAGCTTCGGAATACTTCGATCTGATTCCGTTTCAGCCCTATCCCGTCCAAGAAGAAGCCTTGCTGGCGTATTTTACGAACGAGCAAGGAGTGCTGGTGTGTGCCCCCACAGGGACGGGGAAAACGCTGATCGCCGAGGCCGCAGTGTACGAGGCGCTACGGACCGGCAAACGAATGTACTACACGACGCCGCTGATCGCACTGACCGACCAGAAATTGGTCGAGCTTCGCGAGTCGGCCGTCCGCTGGGGATTTTCTGCGGACCAAGTCGGTTTAGTAACTGGCAATCGGACCGCCAATCCCGATGCCCCGGTGTTGGTGGTCGTCGCCGAAATTTTGCTCAATCGTCTGTTGAACCCCGAATCGTTTAACTTCGAAAATGTTTCATCGGTGGTGATGGATGAATTTCATTACTTCAACGATCCCGAACGCGGCATCGTTTGGGAGTTGACGTTGGCGCTGTTGCCGGCTCATATCCGTACGATGCTGTTGAGCGCGACGGTCGGCAACGCACTGGATTTCACCTCTTGGCTGTATCGTTCGCACCAGCGGCGGTTGCAATTGGTATCGGGAACCGAGCGCAAAGTGCCGCTGCAATTCGAGTGGGTCGAGGACGACATCCTGGCCGACTTTACCGAGAAAATCGCCGCCGGAGACGAGGTCACGCGGCGAACACCGTCGCTGATGTTCTGCTTCAGTCGTTCGCAGTGCTGGACCACGGCGGAACTGCTAAAAGGCAAAAGTCTGATCGACAAGGCTCGCCAAGCCGAATTGGCGGACTATCTGAATGCGGCCGACATGAGCGAAGGCGCGGGACCAAAGCTAAAGGCGATCCTGATGCGTGGCGTTGGTGTGCATCATGCGGGCGTTCTGCCGCGATATCGCCGCATCGTCGAAGAATTGTTCCAGCGGAAATTGTTGAGTTTTTGTGTCTGCACCGAAACGCTCGCCGCCGGAATCAATTTGCCCGCGCGAAGCGTCGTGTTACCCAGTTTGCTGAAAGGCCCAAGGGACAAAAAGAAACTGGTCGATCCATCATCGGCACAACAGATCTTCGGGCGAGCCGGGCGGCCTCAGTTCGACGACCGCGGCTATGTCTTTTCGTTGGCTCACGAAGACGACGTCAAAATCAATCGTTGGCGAGAGAAGTACGATTCGATTCCCGAGGACACCAAAGATCCGGGATTGATGAAGGCCAAAAAACAACTCAAGAAAAAGATGCCCAAGCGGCGGAGTGGCGAGTCGTACTGGACGGCGTTGCAATTTGAACAGTTGCAGCAGGCGGCGGCAGCGAATCTGAGCAGCCGCGGACGATTACCTTGGCGATTGCTCGCTTATCTGTTGGGGGAAAATGCCGAAATTCAACCGATTCGCGAGTTGGTCGGACGTCGTTTGTTGCCACCCAAAGGGATTGAAGAGGCTCAGCGCGATTTGAATCGGATGCTGATCACATTGTGGACGGCCGGTTACATCGAACTCGATCCCAAGCCGCGAGCCGCATCGCCCAAACTGATCAAGAAATCGAAAGACGACGAGCCAGCGGTCAAAGCGACTGAAGGTTTGTTTGGCAATTTGCTGGATCAAATGCGGAGCGATGACGAGACCAAAAAGGCGAACGAGGAAGAGGACAACCAAGATCCGGCGTTGATCGAGAGTCGTGGCTACGAGGTCGACGACTATCGTCCGACGCTGGCGACGCCCACCGATCGATTGGAACGCTTGGTGCATTTGAAAAGCATCAATCCATTGTTCGGTGTTTACTTGGCCGACCAATTGGCGATCGCCGATCCGCAAGAACGGATCGCTGCGTTGGAAAGCGTTTTGGAGGTTCCTGGTTCGGTGGCTCGCTATGTGCGTATGCCTTCGTACGATGACATGCCCGCCGGCACCCTGGCGACAACGCGGTTGGATTCTCAATTGTTGACGATGGGGCTGGCGACGGCCGAGGAACTCGGTGCCAAGGGAAATGACGAAGAGGAAGAGGTACGTGATCGCGGCTTTGGTCGTGTGATGTTTGACGAACCGAGGGTGTGGCCGCTGACGATTGGCGAAAAGCTATTGCGGTTGTTTCGCGAAGAGTTTCCACGCGTGCATAACGTTAACGTACGTCCTGTCTGGATTGTCGGCGAATTGCTCGAGTTCGGTGGCGATTTCAACAAGTACGTCACCGCGCGGAAGCTGCAAAAGGAAGAGGGAATCCTGTTTCGCCATTGTTTGCGAATGATTCTGTTGTTGGATGAAATGGCGAACGTTCCTCCGCTTGAATCGACCGTCGAGACCTGGGAAGATCCGCTCGATGATCTTGCGGACTTGTTGACCGAATCGTGTCGCAAGATCGACCCGCAGAGTACCGACGAAATTCTTTCGGACAGCAAGGAACCGGTTGACGATCTGGTCGGACTTGGACGACGCAACGCCTAGCGTCATCATCGATTTGCCACTTACGCTATAGCTGACGATGCCACTTCAATCGGCTCGAAAATTTATGGACTATCGATCGATTATGAATCGCCGGCGGAAAGATCCGTTAGCCGTTGCGATGCGAGGCGGGCTTTGGGTCGCCAGCCGAGCGTATGCCGTCGGCGTCTGGAAACGCAACCGTGGTTACGATTCGGGCCAAGGTGTCACGCGATGTGATGTGCCGGTGATCAGCGTCGGCAACTTGACCACCGGTGGAACTGGAAAGACGCCAGTCGTTTGTTTTTTGGCAAAATGGTTTCGCGGCAAAGGCATCCGTGTAGGCATCGTGAGTCGTGGTTATGGTCGAGGCGATGCGGATGCCAACGACGAGGCTCTCGAACTGTATGCTCGGCTGCCGGATGTGCCGCACGTGCAAGACCCCGATCGTGTCGCCGCAGCCACGATCGCGGTCGACGAATTGGAAGTCCAGCTGATCTTGATGGACGATGGGTTCCAGCACCGCCGTTTGCACCGTGATCTGGATTTGGTGGTGATTGATGCGACCGAGCCGTTTGGGTTTGGACATCTGTTGCCGCGAGGCTTGTTGCGAGAACCGATATCGAGCCTGTCGCGTGCCGACCTGGTCATCCTCAGCCGCTGTGATGCCGTGGATGAGGATCGGCTGCGATCGATCGAGCAGCAGATTAAAAAAGTGAATGCGAAGTTGCCTATCGTACGAAGCTCGCACGTCCCTACTTCGCTATTAGAGTATCCAAGTCAGAAAATCCCGCTTGATCAGCTCGACGGTTGTCGCATCGCGGTGGTCTCGGCGATCGGCAATCCCGATGCCTTTAAAGAAACGGTGGTGCAGTGTGGCGCCACGATCGTTGCATCACGAGAGCTGCCCGATCACGATCCTTACGCTCCCGAAACGGTTGAGTCGCTACGAACGTGGATTCGATCGCTTGGCGATTCGATCTCGCGAGTCGTTTGCACGCACAAGGACTTGGTCAAACTCTGTACCGATTCACTTGGTGGCGTTCCGGTGGCAGCGTTGATTGTGGAGCTGCGTATGAGTGAGCGGGAAGATTCCGAATCATCCGATTCGGCTGCGGACGCGTTGCAAGCTCTGCTCGAAAAAGTCGCCGAACAGGTCACAGTAGAAGATGATTGCTAGCGGCTTTGGCGCTAGCGGGCTATCGATTTAAACGAAAAGCAAATTGCGACGGTGAGCCGTGGGCCGTAAGGCACCGGGTAGAGCGTGGGACCCGGCCTCTCACTCGCGAGCGGCTCACTAAATCAACAGCTCGCAGGCCACCGTTCCGTCGTCCAACAAAACGTCCCCTCAAAAAAGGAAGCACCGGAACCGTGGCTAGCGCCAAAGCGCAAC
>CAXBHV010000562.1:0-5390 GCA_963974855.1 uncultured Rhodopirellula sp.
CTCAAGCGGGTAAGATTCCTGTTCGCTGTCAGTTGGCCGAAGATGCTCAATTCGAACTGCGTTTAAACAATCTCTCCTTGGCTCAGCCTGGTGACCCGGTTTCAATCAGCGGTTTTTACCAACCGCCCGATGAAACCAAAGTCAAGGCGGAAAGCATCACGATCACAACGGATCGTGTGTATGGCGAACCAGTCGCGAACGAAAATCCTCGCAGCCGCCGAAAATCTCGCAGGGATCGTGATACAGACGATGCCGCAAAAGAAGCACCCGCCGTCGAAGCCGATGCAAAACCCGATGCTGCTGAGTGACCCCACCGTTTTTACTGCTCCCTTTTTCTGAATAACGATGCGACGCCCGTTCTTGAATTTTAAAGTTTGTCCATGTTGATGCGTGTCACTGGAGGCCACGTCATTGACCCGGCATCGGGAATCGACGGTGTTCACGATTTATGGATTCGCGACCAATCGATTGCGAAGTCCGAAGCGGACGTAACAGCGGACCAAACGATTGACGCAACCGATTGCATCGTAATGGCGGGTGCTACCGATATGCATACACATATCGGTGGCGGAAAACTGACGCTGGCAAGATTGCTGCTGCAAGATCAGTTTCCTCGTGACAGCGAGCGGATGAGTGAGTTTCTGCCGGCGGCTAGCGTTGTTGGCAACCGCTATCTCGACATGGGCTACACCACCTGTTTCGAGCCCGCCGTGATTCCCTGCAATGCTCGTTCGGCACATGCAGAAATGGCGGATGCCGTCGGCATCGACACCGGCGGCTACTGTTTGTTGGGCAACGATGACGTGCTGCTGAAATTGCTCGCCGAAGAAGCACCGCAAGCGATCATCAATGACTACGTCGCCTGGATGCTCACCGCGACGCAGTGCATCGCGGTAAAAGTGGTCAATCCCGGCGGCATCAGCGCGTTCAAGTTCAACACTCGCGAATTTGATGTCAACACGCCGCATCCACAGTACGGTGTCACCCCATCGACGATCATTCGCCGACTGTGCCGTGCGGTTCACGAGATCGGCTTGGCTCACCCGCTGCACGTCCATTGCAGTAACCTCGGAGTCCCTGGCAACATCGCTTCGACCTTGGCAACGATCAAAGCGGCCGATGGTTTGCCGATCCATCTGACCCATGCTCAGTTCCATAGCTATGGCGATTCTGGACCCTACAAAATGTCCTCCGCTGCCGAGCAACTCGCTCGCGCACTGCAAACCCATCCCAACGTCACCATTGATGTGGGACAGGTCATGTTCGGCCAAACCGTGACCATCAGCGCCGATTCGATGCACCAATACGACAACCATACTCATGCGAAACCACGTAAATCGGTGCTGGTCGACGTCGAGTGCGAAGCCGGGTGTGGCGTGGTTCCGTTTCGCTATCGACGCAAACAATATGTCCACAGCTTGCAGTGGGCGATTGGCTTGGAATTATTTTTGATGATCGATGATCCTTCGCGAGTCTTTTTGACAACCGATCATCCCAACGGCGGCCCGTTCACAACGTATCCGCATTTGATCCGACTGCTGTGCGACCGCTCTTACCGCGAAACCGCACTCGCCGAGATCGAACCCGAAGCCGCCGCAGCGAGCCAATTGGCAGGCATGTCTCGCGAATACAGCTTTGCCGAGATCGCCACGATGACGCGTTCCGCTCCGGCCGCCATCCTCGGATTAAGGGGAGTAGGCGACTTGGCACCGGGATCCAATGCCGACGTGGTCATCTATCGCAAGCACGAAAACATCGAGCGAATGTTCGCCGAGCCCACCTATGTGATTCGCCGTGGCCAGATCGTTCGCGGCGAAGGAGCCAGCGACGCAGCAACGATCCCCACCATCACCCATACCGTCGATGTTTCCTTTGATCCAAAAACGATCCCGATGCTCGCCCAGCGGTATGCCGAACAGGGGACGATGGCGATGAGCCGGTTGAGAATCAGCGACGACGAAATGCAAGACACGCTAGGCACGACGCCTTGTAAACATGTCGCGGTGCGAGGAACGGTTTAAACACCATGAATGAATTCTTTCACATCAATGGCATTCGCATCGACGCGACGTTTGCCGAAGCGTTCGACATGAAGGCAACTCGTTTGATTGTCACAGCGGACGATCGTCAATGGGCGTCCGATGCCGCCGCCGCCATGACAGGGTTTGGTACTAGCGTGATCGCGTGTGGTATCGAGATCGCCGTCGAACGTGAACTCGCCGCAAACGAAACACCCGATGGACGCCCTGGCGTTGCCATCCTTGCCTTTACCGTTTCCGGCAAAGAGATGGAGAAGCAAATCCCGCGACGCGCTGGTCAATGCATCCTCACCTGCCCCACGACTGCATTGTATGCTGGAATCGAGGAATCCGAACCCAAGTCCGACAAACGAATCGCGATCGGAAAATCGCTGCGTTACTTTGGGGACGGTCATCAGATCAGTAAAGTGATCGGATCGCGACGCTATTGGCGAATCCCCGTGATGGACGGCGACTTTGTCTGCGACCACGACGTGGCACGTACCGATGGGATCGGCGGTGGTAACTTTATCTTGATCGGCAACGACGTCAAAGCGGTTTCGACCGCTTGTCGTGCCGCAGTCGATGCAATGCGTCCCCTACGGGACATCATCACCCCGTTTCCGGGTGGCGTAACACGCAGTGGTTCCAAAGTAGGTTCAAAATACGCCGCCCTGTTTGCCTCGACCAACAACGCCTTCTGCCCCACGCTTCGCACCAGTGATCCATCCTCGGAATTGATGCGTGACGAATCGATTGCGATGGAAGTGGTAATTGACGGCCTTTCCGCCGAAGCGATCGCCAATTCGATGCGTGTGGGAATCCAGGCCGCATGTGATTCACAAACCGGCGGCGGGCTGCTGAGAATTACGGCAGGTAACTACGGAGGAAAACTCGGACGACACCACTTCCAACTGGCGGAGATTCTAAAATGAGCAGCTGGCTTCTAGAATCGCGACAGCAACCCGAACATGACATCGATGCCTCCGTAATCTCGCTGTTGGCATTTGAGCAAATCAGTGATGCGGACCAAGTCAAGTCGCTGACCTTGCGATGCGGGGATGGCACTTGCCGACTCGGCGAGCTGTTTTCTGTTTCAAAGCAGCAGGGCGATAGCGAGTTACGAATCGTCGGCGACCTGACACGATTTCACCGATTGGGCATGAATCACCGTAGCGGACGGTTGATCGTCGATGGCAGCGTGGGCGACTACGCCGGAGCGATGATGTCCGGAGGCGAAATTTTGATTGCCGGCTCGGCTGGCGACTATCTCGCGTCTCCCGTGGACGCGTACCGCACCGGCATGTCCGGAGGCCGCATCGTGGTCGGCGGCTCGGTCGGCGATTACGCAGGTCATCGAATGCGACGCGGCCAATTGTTCATCGAAGCCTCTGCGGGGAATTTTGTCGCTAGCCATCAAATCGCGGGCACGATCGTGATCGGAGCAGCGATTGGAAAACATACAAGCTATGCGATGCGACGCGGGACGCTGATGGTTAATTGTCCACCGACGATGGCCCCAACGCGGTTCAGTGAGCCCATCGAGGCGAACTCGACGTTCTTTGCGCTGCTGGCAGCACAGACCGCTTGCTGGGCCACACAGGCCGCTTCAATCCCATTTGCTTGCAAAGCCGTGTCGCAATTGGTGGAAAAAATTGCGAAGCAGGGCTACCAAACGATCCGCGGCGATTTTGCAGTCGGCGGCCAGGGCGAGATCATTTTCCCTCGTTAAGACACGTTAAGGCACGTATTTTGCGGTGTCCGCTTTGCGATGGAGACTGTCAAAACGGTTGATCGCGGCTGTTTTGGAGTCAATTCCCCTCGGTTTCACAGCTTACAAATCGGCTGAATTTCCACCTGCCACTGGCGGAAAGAGGTCCTTTGTGACTATTTTCAACAGTAGAATGTCGTCGATTTCGACATTCGATCCACTAAACACACCGGCCCGAGAGTCTCTCGTGGGCTATTCTCCCTACACAAAACCAAGCATTTTCGAAAATGAAATTTCTCTCTTTCCGATCCATTCTCCTCGTCGCGGCGACGTGCTTATTGGCCTCGCTCGTGTCACCTGCAGCAAGAGCCGAAGCCACGCTTGGCATTGGCTCCAAAGCTCCCTCGATCGATATCGAGCATTGGTTGCAAGATGGCAAGGGTTTTTTCAAACCGGTTAAGAAGTTTGAAAAGGGCAAAGTCTATGTGGTTGAATTCTGGGCAACATGGTGTGGCCCCTGCGTGATGAGCATGCCTCACCTCGCGGAATTACAAAACCAGTACCGCGGCGAGAATGTGCAAATCATTAGCGTCTCGGATGAAGAAGTCGAAGAGGTCAAAGAGTTCTTGGCGCGTGAAAACAAAGAACTGAAAAAGACATTCGAAGAAATCACTTCGGCGTACTCGTTAACCACCGACCCTGATCGCTCGGTCTACAAAGACTACATGGAAGCAGCCAACCAACAGGGCATCCCGACTGCCTTTATCGTTGGCAAGACCGCTCAGGTCGAATGGATTGGCCACCCCATGGAAATGGAAGAGCCACTGCAACAAGTGGTTGCGGATTCATGGGACCGTGAAGCGTTCAAGAAAGCAATGGAAGAACAGCAGCGTCTCGAAGCTGCTGTCGAACAAATTTCGATGTTGGCTGGTGCTGGAAAATTTGACGAAGCAATCGAGCTAGTTGAAAAGCAAATCACTGAGACCAAGGACCCTGCGTTACAGGCAAACCTGAAAGATTTCCGTTCGAGTCTGATGTTGTCGGCCGGACATGTTACCGACGAGGTGGTCAAATATTATCGTGATCGTTTGGCGGAAATGAAGGGCGATTGGATGTCGCTGGGTCAATTCGGCTACTCGCTGACCGCAGTGGTTCAACAAGGCGGAAGCGTCGGTCCGTTGGCCGGTGAAGCCGTTGCCGCACTCGCACCGCTTGCCGACAAAGTGGACGCCGAAGCCAAGCCGCTTGTCTACAACATCTTGGCGCAACTTTCCAAAGTCGATGAAAAAATCGACGAAGCGATCAAGTTCCAGGAGAAAGCCGTCGAACTCAGTGACGATCGTCAAAAGAAACGAATGGAGTTGTTCCTCGAAGAATTGAAGACGGAAAAAGACGAGAAGTAAACAAGTCTAACGTCTAACGGATCCATGAAGCCGCGTTAATGAACCGCTTCATCGAATCGCGAAACCATTCCTTCCAATCCGGTAGGAATGGTTTTTTCATGGACTCATTCAAGTGAACTTGCTCCGCTCGTTCTGAACTGCCCAGAACAGTTTTCCACAAGGTGAGGCACACAAAACGAGCAACTTCGAACAACGTAAGCATGTAGGCAGGAATCATTGGGTGAAATCCCGTTAGCCGTTTGGGCGAACGCTGTGAAG
>CAXBHV010000563.1:0-5388 GCA_963974855.1 uncultured Rhodopirellula sp.
TGAAAGGCCAACTTTATTAGCGATGTCGCAGGGATGGAGCATCACTTTTTCTTTCCGGTCTTCTTCGTCGCTTGAGTCTTCTGCTTCTGCATCTTCTTTTGCAGATGAGCGAACTTACTTGCCGGTTTTCGGGCGGTTTGTTGTCTGCTTTTGACCATGATTGTTCTCCTTCCTGACATTCTACCGGGGATACGTTGGGCGGGGTAGAAGCATCGCAAATCTAGGAGGCCAGCGATGGAACAACTGGAACCGTATTTAACTCCACCCGCGATCGCCAAGTTGCTGCGAGTTCCCCGTGAAGTGGGTTGCGTGCTGCGCGGAGCACAGCGGGAAGGCTAGAGCATGGGCTGTTCGCCGCAAGAAGAAATGAACGAACAGGAGGAAACGAAGAGAACAGAGGAGTACTGGCCATAAAATCCGTTTACTCTGCTACCTGATGTTCAATCCGACCGCGCTGATCGTTTTGGACGAAAAAAAGACCAGCACAAAAATAGAGATTGGATCCGGGGCGATCGCAACGCTGAACTCTTACCACACGTCACGCATATTTTTGCCCACATGTTTTTGCCAGCAATGTAGTGGAGAAAAAGTCTCGACGGCGCGACGTCCGATTCACAACGTCTGCGACGCCCAATGATTTCGAGCGTTGATGGTCCCAACGCGAACCACTGCATCAGCTTCACTATGTTGCGATCAAATCATCGACCGAGCACTTCTTCGCTGTCACCACCTCTGCGGCATCCTGCGTCTCTGCGATCTCCGCGTTTATCATCTTCAACGAAGAGAAACGCAAAGCAAAAACAACAACGGAATTTTAGGAATGGGTCAGACACACAACTCCCCTCGCATCACGGTGACTGCCTTGCCTCCGAGGAGAACTCGATCATCCTTGACCTGAACCCGAATAACGCCACCTCGTTTTGATGCCTGATACGCCATCATCTCAGCCTTACCGAGGCGATCCTGCCAGAACGGTCCAAGGCAGCAGTGGGCTGAGCCTGTTACCGGATCTTCATTAACGCCAGCGGCCGGAGCAAAGAAACGAGAGACAAAATCGAATGCTGGATCGTCGGATACGGCAGCCACAATGACCCCACGCATCGGAATCTGAGCCAACCGTCCAAAGTCAGGTTGCAGCGCGCGAACAGTCGCTTCGGAATCAACGATCACGAACTTGTCAAAACACGACTCCCCAACGAACTCAGACGAATTGATCCCAAGAGCTTCCAGTAAGCCGGATGGAGGTTCAGCTTGTTCGGGCGGTGTGGCCGGGAAGTCGAGTTCAATGAGGTCGCCATCTCGCTTACAGGTCAGCACTCCACCTCGTGTGTGAAAATGAATGGGGTCGCCCACATTGGTATGCCCCTCAGTCCACAGAATGTGAGCCGATGCCAAGGTGGCGTGTCCGCACAGATCGACCTCAAACGCTGGCGTAAACCAGCGGAGTTCAAAGCCGTTCTGAACTGGTCGAATGTAAGCCGTTTCGGACAGGTTCATCTCGGAAGCAACGGACTGCATCCAATCGCTGCCTGCTTCCACATCCAAAAGGCATACCGCGGCAGGATTACCCGAAAACGGGCGATCAGCGAAGGCATCGACCTGAAATAATGGCACTTTCATAAACGGCTCACGTTTGTAAAGAATGTTAGGGTCAACGCATTGTAGTGAATCCCACGCCCCGAACCTTGCCGAGCAGGTCAAGTCGTGAGGGCAAATCGTTCCCGCAAATCACCGACACATGCATCCTAGCCGCAGTAGCGGCGCCAGCGATCGACGCACTGTTTAACAGACGACGCGAATTGGCAACCACGATCCCAATAAAACATTTGGTCCCCTAATGATCAAACACAGGCAAAAAAATGTTTGACAGAAACATGAAGAGAGAAGAATAGGAGCTCTTGCTTCTCCGTCTTTCCAATCTTTCTGTCGCATCAATCTTTCTGTCTACCCGAAGGTCAACTTGGGATCGAGTAGAGCCAGTCCATCATCCTCATCCTCATCCGAGATATCCCCAACCAAACCTTGTCGAAAAGAAATCGCTTTTGGCAGGGATGATTCCGATATTTCGTTTAACTGCATTCGCCGCTTGCTGATTCACAGCAAGTGAGACAGTCAGCTCTGACTTGGTAGTCAATCACATTGCCTCTTTTGTCAAACTCGAAGTGGCAGCATTGGAGCAAGATGTCTTTGAGCATCTTACGTCCTCGCTGAATTCGTGACTTTGCACCGGATACGGACAAGCCGATTCGCTCGGCGACATCCGCTTGACGAACCCCCTTCAGCTCTGACAACGTGACCGCTTCACGATAGTCTTCGGGCAACTCAGCGATGCGATTGACGAGCCACTGCCCGACCTGTTCGTTGAGGTTCTGATCGCCAGTGACTTGATCTGCCTGAGTCTCAGCTTCGTCGAACGCGAACTCGGAACGGCGACGATAGTGGTCCGTCACGACGTTTCGAGCGATCTGATACAGCCATGCCGCCAGACGATCTTCATCGGTCAGTGAACCAAGCTTGTCATGGATCCGAACGAATACATCCTGAAGCAAATCATCGGCGACGTGATCATCTTTGACCCGCCGCCGAATGAACGCACGAAGTGCGGTGCCGAAGTCGTCCCAGACCTGTTGGGTATCACTCATGTCACGCTTTCTCCGAACAGCATGGTTCGCTGCCAACCGTGCAACACACATCACTTTGTGTTGCGGGGCAGCATTCACTATCGGGATCGGCTTTACCAGTTGGCGTATCGTCGAGAACCACGAAGACTTCCCAGCGGTACCCATCCGGGTCTACGATCCAAACTTTGTCCTGCACGGCGTGACAGCAGTTGACCGAATCCTCTATTCGGGTCACCAATCCCGCTGTCTCCAGCCGCCGTCGCATATCGCCGACTGTATCGGTTGATTTTACTTGGATTCCGAAATGAGAGGTAGGATCGGCAGGTCCTTTGGCCTCGCTGGACTCGATGATTGAGAGATTTAACGGTGGTTCTGCGACCTCGAATCGAGCATAGCCGGGACGACTCTTCGTCGGCTCAGCCTCGAAGAGCGAACGATAGAACTCGGTCGAGCGGTCAACGCTCGAAACTGCCAGACTGATGTGGATTCGACGGGCTGTAGCGAAATGAACGGCTGATTGAGACATTTTGGAACTCCTGAGTTTGGGGGGAAACCTGTATTCAATAACCTAGACGGCGCGGTTCGAAAAAAGACGCAAAACTAACTTTGGATTTTTTCGTCTTCCGCCATGTCGGTTTCAAATGAAGCTCCAATGCAGTTCTATCAGATAAAAGGAGAATTGCTGAGTGTGTCGATGGGTGGGCTGAAGATGGAATTCTGTCTTGCCACTATCCTCGCGTGTTTTTTCTCCTGGACATCGACCCGTTTTCGTTAAGCCTCTCTGTTAAACTAAAGAGACACCCGCATTCGCAAATTCACCGACTATTTGTCAGCATTATCATGTTTCGCGTTCATCTCCTACGCGGTAGTCACGTTTACAAAATCGCAATGATTGCGATTGCGAGTGGAGTGATTGGATGCCAAGAACCGCGAGAAACAAAACCGCCGTCGCCATCACAAATTGCGTCGCAGCAATCGTCAGCCGACAATGCGATAGCCCAACGACTGCCGAACGAGCCGGATGAACCTTTGCCGGACCTTTCACCGCAAATACTTCAGTTGTTGAGGGAACATTTCCCCGACTACACGCTGCCGCTTTCGACACCATCTGACAAACCAAATCCGGCCCCGCTACAAGCCGACTCGCAACCGTACATCAAGATCAGTGCCAAACCGCTTGCCGAGGCAGTGGTGAACGGCGAAGTCGCAAAAACACGTCGACTGCTGCGGTCGGGTCATCCCGCCGACGAAACTTACTACGGTGAAAACTTGTTGCACGTCGCCGCCAAACGCGGGCAAACCGAGATTTGCGAACTACTGCTGGACGCGGGACTCGATGTCCATGGGACAAGCGATCAAGAGCCAAGCCCTCCGAAAACGCTGCTTCAGGCGGCGATCCAATCCGGGTCGGTCCAGACGGTCAAACTACTGTTGTCCCACGGTGCCGAGCTGACGCTGAGTGACGTGTCGATCAAACGCGACGGACCTCAGCCGTTGCCGGTGTCGCTGGCGATTTCCTCGGGTAATCTCGACATGTTGGATTTCATCATTGATCAAGGTGAAGCAGCCGATGATGTCGCGTTCCTGCAGCAAGCGATCGTGCAGATCATGGTACCAGAGCAGCGACGTCAATTCGTCGAACGTCTTTTCGTTGCCGGCGCTGCAGACAACATCATGCCGCAGACGCCTGACCTGTTCGCGCCGGCAATCGCGACTGGCGACTTAAAATTGCTGCAGATCTTGGAAGACAAACTGCCAGTCGACTACGGCGAGCCACATCTTCGAGCGGCGGTCCAATCGGGCAATCTCGATCTCTGTCGGTATCTGCTGACCAAGGGAGTGCGGGCGCAACCCGATCCCACGGTCGGCAACGAGCTACTGCGAATTGCCTTGATTGACCATCGTTCACCCGAACTGGCGGAAGTCGTGATCGAGGCGGGTGAACCGAAAAAGTACTGCGTTCAAAACGATGCAGCCACCTCGTATTGCAACCTCCGAGACTTTGCTCATCCGCTGTATCATGCCGCGATGGCAAACGACTTGACGCTCTGTCGCCACCTCATTCGCGAGTTTTCGTTCGATCCGAATCTTTGGGGATCACTCATTTACGAGCCCTATGAATACGAATCCAACATCCAATTTTTCCAAAAAGGCAACACGATCCTGTTTGCGGCCGTCTTTGATGACAACGTCGAAGCACTCGAATTGCTTTTGCGATACACGCAGCGACCTGGCCAGCAGCCGATCGTTGACATCAACGCCAAGAACGGAGTCGGCCATACGGTCGTCTTGCACGAAGCCGTGAACTTCGGAGCCTCGCGGTGCGTTGAATTGCTATTGGCTGCGGGTGCCGACCCAACGATTGCTCGAAATGACGGCTGCACGCCGCTGCACATTGCCATGCAGCGACACCTAATTCCCCACCATCATTCGGACATCCCGATGCCCGAAGCGATGTCGAAGACGTTTCCGATGTTGGTCGCCGCAACGATGGCGCGCGGAGACGTGACTTGGGTCAATCGCACGAACGACAACGAAGAGACGATTCTTCACCGTCATGCTCGAGCCGCACATCCAGCGATTTGCCAGAAATTGATCGAACTCGGCGCTGACGTCAACGCGACCGACCAGCACGGCAGAACAACTCTGCACCATGCACTTGACGGCGCAAACGAATATCTATCCGTGGAAGCAAAAGAACGCTACATCGCGACTTGTGTGACGTTGCTGGACAACGGACTAGACATCACTCAACCAGATGCACCCG
>CAXBHV010000564.1:0-5386 GCA_963974855.1 uncultured Rhodopirellula sp.
CATTGCTCTGACTAACCGACAAAGTATAGAGTTGCGATTCGGTAACATCCCCTAAGGTTGGGCCGTAAACCGATCGACCAAACACACCGATGGTATAGGTACCCGACTGACTTAAGCGAAGTCCTGAAATGACTTCCGGCCGTCCCAACAGTCCATCGTTCAGACTGCGGATCAGAGTGCCATCGGGGCCATAGAGTTCAAATCGCAGATCGCTTAACTGCGTGGAATCCACCGATCGAACGGTGCCCCCATCAGGACCGATATCGTAGATCAATCCATCGGGAGCTACGATCAACGTCACCAAGGTGTCCGCAGTTCCAGTGAAGCTATACCAGTCGGCATCGCTATCGCGGTCGAGCGAAACGTCACGTACTTCGATCGGGCTTGTGCCAACCGTACCAATGTCCACCGCGTTAGCACGCACGTCGTTGTCGATAAAACGATCGCCGTACAAACTCTGTGCCGCGAGAATATCGTCATGCTGAGGACCACTGTACTGGGTCGCGATGGTCGGTTCCATCAATTTGGTTCTGTCGACCGGTGCCACGTGGCCTAGCCCAATACCGTGACCGATTTCGTGCATCAACACGTTATGCAGCGCACGATTTTCGCCAGTCGGTCCGTTTGAATTGTTTTGATAGAAGATGTCAGCGGTGTCGATGACCATGTCGCCCGCGGCGCCACCACCACCTGGGAAATAATTAAAGGCGAGTGTATTGAAATCGCCGTCGATGGTAGCACCACCGATTCGAAAGTCACCGCGAGTTCACCGACATTCGAACCGCCTTGGGCGGCGCCATCGTCATTGCCTTCGTAAACAAACGTGATCCCGCTCAGCGCACTCCAGTCATCGTAGGCCTTTTGGATCAACGGGAACCAAGGACGGTCGGCTACGGTGTTTCCCCCGCCGCCATAGATGCCGTCCAAGAATGAAATCAAGTTACTTGGGGAACCCGGATTGTCCGTGCCCGCGATCGGCGTTCCGTCGGGAATGATGCTCCAGGTCAAAGTGATGGAATCACCAAAGGTTGCACTGGTTCCGCTGGCAGCATTGGTCCATCGTGACCCCGGCAAATTAATTCCATTCGCACTGCTGTCGTCATGGAATTTGCGTTCCCATTCTTCGATCACGTCGGTTGGGGTGCCCGGCGCAAACACGGCGTGAGGCTGCGCAAGCGAGTCGTCAAACGACGCACCAACCGCCATCTGCGTTCCACTCGCATCGAGCATTTGCAGAAAACCCGGCACCGATTCTGAGGCCGAAGCATCGGCAGCAAAAAACGAAAGTGGGCGACTCTCTGGCAGATCGCTGGACGCCTGTGCCAATGAGATAAGTGCTTTGGTGTCGCTTTCCCCAATCATTCCAATTTCAGCAGCCAACAGCTCGCGACGCTCTAGCGTCTCGTGGTGCAAACGACGTGAAGTTTTTTTCGACAGCGGGGAGGATTTGCGAAAGTTTCGTCGCTGAGTCATGTTCGCCCGAACCTCGAGGGATCGTATTGAAAGGAAAGTATTGGATCGTCGTGAAAATAAAAAATTAACCGTCAGGCAACGTGTGTAAAACAATCACGTTGCCTCATTCGGTTGGGTGTCATGATGGATGCATTACGCAGTCCCTGTGTCGATAAAGGAATCTTCTAACAGGGACGCCATGGCGAGATCGACGCTGGAGGTGTCGTCCGAATCCGATCCTCGATTGGAGTCACCGAATTGATCGACAACGTTATCAACTACCGAGCGTTCAATCTCGAATCCGGCTTGCAAAATCGCATCACGAGGATCGGCCGACTGAACCGTTGGCGAGGTTTCCACCGCCACTGCGTTGCGAACTGGCAAATTGGTGTCTGTCGCCGAAGCGTAGGAGACCGTAGCGGCGAGATTGACATCGGTCGAAACCGTTGCTTTCTCTGCTACGAATTCGCCGCTGGCGACCGACTCGCCCGATCCACTTGGCTGAGATCCACGCAGTTCCAATGCATTGATCACCAACAAAGCGTCGAACGCGGAAACGCGTCCGTCACCGCTGACGTCGACATAATCCGGCGGCGGCGTCCCGATTTCCGAAACCGCCAACGATGAGCTTGTTCCGGACAATCGTTGATCAAGCAAGTTGATGATCCGCAACGCATCGAGTGCCGAAATCACTCCATCCGCATTCACATCCGCGACCAAAGACGCAATCGGGTTTTGATAACGAGATTGGTTGAACGTGAACGTCACTGTCGCCGTGTTGCTGACACTGCCGGTCGAATCGATCACGTTGTACGAGAACGTGACTTGTTGGCCAACGCTTCCGCTAGTGGCCTTGAACGTGAACGTCCCATCGGCATTAACGACGAAGTCGGGGCTTGACGGAGTCACCGAATTGAGATCGATCAACAACGAATCGCCGTCCGCATCGGTATCGTTTCGCAACAATCCGTTCGCAGGATTGAGCACCTGAAGCTCGGTTCCCACCGGAACGTTATAGGCATCGTTACCCGCAACCGGTGCATCCGGTCTCGGGGCGACCGTCAACGTGAAGGCATCGCTGATGCGGAAACTTCCATCACTCGCAGCAATCTCGAGGTCGACACTACCCGATTGATTTGGTTTCAATTGGATTTGCATTTGGCCATTAACGAATCCAACGGATTGAACCAATGGATCCTGAGCAATTTGCGATGCCGTTGGATTAAGAATGTTGCGGATGCGTGCGACCGTGTAAGTCAGTGGCTCGCCATCAGGATCGGCAAACACGGTTGACAAAGTAGCGGTCACTAATTGGTCTTCAACGCCGGCAAGCGGGTTGAATGTTCCCACCAACGTCGGTGGATCCGGCGTGTCGTTCACCGTGACAGGAACCTGGGTGACGACAGTGGCGCCACTGGTATCGACCGCGGTGATACTCAGCGTCGCAGCGCCAAACGCGAACGGTGGCAACTCGAGGATCAACGTATCCGCCAACGCTCGTGCTGCCACGATTGACGAATTCGATGACGTCACGGTGTAGCTGATCGCGTCATTTTCTGGATCGCGGAACCAAGTCGAAAGATCGAATTGAACCGTTCTCGCATCATCCTTGCTCTCGTCAAAAGTCAGCGACGTTTCATTCGCGTTGCCGTTGATTCCGATGAATTCAGGTGCATCGTTCTCACCACCAACGTTAATGATCACCAATGCAGTCGACGAGGCCTGCAAATTATCACGAACGGTGTAGTTGAACTGATCGACACCACTGAATTGGGACGGTGGGGTGTAACGCAAACTTCCGTTTTCGAGGACCACGTTACCACCACGGAAAGTCCGTTGTGGGAAATCGGTGGTCACCAAGCTAATCGTTTGGCTCTGAGGCGGATTGACTTCGTCAGCTGGACCTGCAGCGTCGTTGTCAAGGATGCCCTTTCTGTCCGCACTGCGAATCGGAATGATTAACGACTCATCTTCATTTGCAGTGTAGGTGTCATTGACGAGCCGCGGTGGATCGTTGACTGCGTTAAACGAGATCGACACCACACCCGGAGTCGTTGCGGTTTCAGGTGTCTGTCCGGCACCGGGAACATCCGCCACAAAGTAGGTGAATGTATCGGCTTGAGAACCGTTGTAATCGACTGGCGGGGTGTAGACCAAACTTTGTCGGTCGCTCGAGATCGCAATGATTCCGCCGAGTGACGACAAGAAAGGACCACGTACGCTTCCCACCGATTGGAAAATCAATGGCTGATTCGCTTCGTTCGCTGGCCCAGGGCTGTAGAACGGATCGATCAATTCGGCCTTGGTAAACGTGGTTACCGTGTCCTCGTTGATTTGCCGTGACAAACCAGGGTTGTTGCTCGTCGCGAATGGAACGTTATTGACCGGAGTCACATTAATCGTCACCTGAATTGGCCGAGCACTGAGCAGTTCCAACGTAGGATCCAGAGGACTAACGTCCGTCACGCGTGCACTAAAGGTGACCTGACCGTTGAAATCTTGAGCAGGCAAGAACGTGAACGTACCATCGCTGCGAAGGTCCAATACCCCCGCTTCGACGCCGCTTACAAACAACGTTTCTTGTCGTACGTCGGGTGCATAGACTGCAATGTCGTTATTTTCGGCGTCGGTGACTCCGACCAAAATGCCGTTGTCGCCCGTGGTGGTTGGGGTCAACAATCCGGTGCTGTCCAGTACTTGTAGCGGACGATTTTCTTCGACCGTGTAAGTGCGATTGGCTTGCTGATTGCCAACCAACGGAGCTGTTCCTGGCAGCAAACGCAAACGATAGTCTTCGACTTCGCCACTGAGTGCTAATCCGGTCGGTTGCAAACCACCGTTGCGTGACACGCGGAACCGTGCATAGGTGTCCGTAGCCGTCACGGGGTTCGGTGCATTCGATGGGAACGGAACGTAGAAGGTCTGTTCTACGCCGGTTCCGTTTAAGATTGCCCCGCTAATGATTTGGTCACCGACGTCGGTGAAATCTCCGTCCGCAGCAAAGTCAATCCACGCATCCAGCACGCCAGATCCCGTAACCGTGATCGGCAAGAAGATGGCGACATTGCCATTGGAGTCGAGGATCAGGTTGCCGTTGTCATCGACCCGCGTGACACCAACGCTGCGGTTGAGAATACCGTTTGGATTCAGATCGCTGACGAAGCTGACTCCGTCTTCGTCATCACCATCGATGATCACCGTCGCACCACTGACCGACACGGCGGCGGGGCGAAGCGGACTTTCCGCAATCGCACGCTGAATGGCCGCGGCAATCGATGCTGGCGTATTGTCGATCGAGCGAATCGCAAAGTTGTCTTCGTCGAATCGACCGTTGGTGTCAAATTCAAGCGTGGCAATATCGACGCCGGTGTCGATCGTGATCGTATCACCATCTCGCGTCGAAGCGTTGACTGCTGGGTTGACTGTCACTTCGACACGCCCGTTGACAATGGCAACATTGAACAGGGTGCCTGTGGATGAAGCCGATATTGTCAAATCGTCTCCATCGGCTGCATGACCTGGGATACCGTTGGCGTTAATATCCACCTTGGTTCCCAACTTGATCTCGCCATCGACAACGTGACGAGGTCCGTCGTTAGATAACGTCCTGGAACACCACTAACGGGATCCGGTGCGTCACCAAAGTCGAGCCCAACGGTCGGCATCAAAATTGTGAATTGCGTTGATTGATCATCGCGATTCGGTTCGAGCGGATTGCCGACTTGGTCTTTAATTCCTGGCAAGAAGAACGTCGAGATTGGACCATTGAAGATCTGTCCGTTCTCGACAAAGAACGTTCCTCCACCACGGTCTTCGGCGATCAGATTCGTCAAGGCGGGTTCGCCTGGTTGATTGACGCCGTTGATTGCTTTGAGCAACGCTGTTTTGATTTGCTCGGCGGTAAAGTTGGGGGCGATCGGAATTGCGATTGCTC
>CAXBHV010000565.1:0-5377 GCA_963974855.1 uncultured Rhodopirellula sp.
CCGCCACTTTTGCTGTCATGGACAAAAGTGGGCCCATAATCGCGAATCCAAGAGTCATTGGTGGCGGCAACGACGATCTCAATATTGCCATTTTTTGGCAGAGCCGCCTCCGCGTCACCCGTCAATGATTGGGGAACCAGGATCCGAACCTGGGTCGATTCGGCCATCTGGGTGGCCCATTTGGCAAAAAACGAAGGCATGCGGTCAAATCGACCGGGCCAAGTTTCCTGGCTATGCGGCCATGCCAGCCAAACCGCCTCTTGAGGCTCCCACTCCGCGGGCGTACGACGACTCAAGCCGCTGCTCCACCTGATTTTTTGTTCACGAGCCGGCAAAGAGACCTACTCGAACTTGATTTCTTCTTTGACTTTTTGAATAAAGTGGGGGGATTTTCCGCCCTTACTAAGCTCGACGGCTCGTTTTTCGGCATCTTTTTTCTGGTCGAACTCAAAAACGGCCACACGCTTAAGATTCTGGCTGAAGACTCCCCAGTAAAGCTTTAGTCGAACATCTTCGGCTTGCTTTTTCTTGGATTTTCGAGTCGAGGCCTTTTTCTTGCTGGCTCTATTCTTGGCCGTGGCCAGTTTTTCTGCAGCTTCTGCTTCTGCAGCTTTCGCTTTACGACTGACGACCTTTCGGGCCATGTGAAGAATGAGGGGTATCGAGGAACGAATTGGATGTCATTTGAGCCGCATAGCGTAACGGTAAAGTGGCGAGTTGTCACCGGGGCAGCGGACCACGGAAAAAAAATGCTCCTCCCCTAGTTCCGTCGCAAAGTATCGCTGTTCATTTCATCGAATCTCGCGTATGCTAATTGTTTGTGTCTGGGGTGATCATCCAAGGGTATGGTCATGACTTCACGACATTTGTCCCCACACAACCACTTTTCTACCGTTTACGGAGAGTCAACACGATGCAGGTTAGCGTCTCGACGCGTCACGGGAGTCTTCAACCTGGCGATCAGCAACTCATTGTTGAGAAGACCGAAAAGCTGCGAAGACTATTTGATCGAATCAACGCGATCGAGGTCACCGTTGACTTAGAGCATTTGGACAAACCCACAGTGGAAATCCGAGTCTCCGCCGAACATGCGGACGACAGCGTTGCAACTGCCGAATCGACGACCGTGATCGCGGCGTTGGATTCAGCGATACCGAAAGTAGAGCAGCAGCTGCGAAGACTAAAAGAGAAAAAAACTGGGCACCGCGCCACCGGGCACAAGCATATCGACACAACGATTGACATGGACGAAGACTGATCGATTGGCCGAAAGCGTCGGCACTCGTCAGTTTCTCGAAAAGCCAATCCAGAAAGGGGTCTGATCCTTTCCGGTGAGGCAGAAAGACCAACGACAACGACTCGCCTCCAAAGGGTCAGACCCCTTTTCGGATAGGCTCTGAGCTGCGATCAACATCGAACATTCAGAACGCAATGTTTTTGATGTCTCGATCCCAGATACATTTTATTATTTGATTTCACAAAGGAATCACATCCTCATGAAGTTTGCAGACTTTATCAGCACCAAAGCCATTCGCGCGGACTTGAAGGCCGTGTCGAAGGAAGAGGTCATTCAGGAACTTGTCCAGTCACTACTGGACTCAGGGCAGATCGACGCGGATCAGCAGCAAGACATCATTTCCGCGATCATGAAGCGTGAAGAGCTTGGCAGCACTGGAATCGGACGGGGCGTCGCCGTTCCGCACACGAAACATCCCAGCGTTCAAAAACTAGTGGGCACGGTAGGGGTCAGCGTAGAAGGAGTCGATTTCGACTCGCTCGATGGCGAACGCGTGCAGCTGTTCTTTTTGCTGATCAGCCCCCCGGAACGCCCTGGCGATCACCTTCGTGCACTGGAAAACATTTCTCGCCAACTCCGCGACGAAAACTTCTGTCGATTCCTGAAACAGAGCAAAACTCCAGAAGATATCAGCCAACTGCTACAAGAAGCGGATGACAACCAGTTCGTATCTGGCTAATGAATACATCCCCATTAACTCGAATCGTTGTCGTCAAAAACCCGCAAGGGTTGCACGCACGTCCCGCCGATATGCTTGTTCGTCTGGCCAGCCAGTTCGAATCGGCAATCAAGATCGGTAAGGGCGAAGAACACGTCGACTGCAAAAGCATTCTTTCGCTTCTAACACTCGGAGCTAGCCACGGCACAGAGCTGGCACTGAGTGCGGATGGCAAAGATGCAGAAGCTGCGATTCAAGCCATTGCGGATTTGTTTGATTCTGGATTTGATGAATTAGCAAAGAACTAGCGAAGACAGTCGAGGAAGACGTCAGGCCCGTTGCGGACCCCAAATCTCAAGCAACGCCAGAGTTTCAAGCTTAACCGGCGATAACGGATCAAAAAATCCAGAGCGATGCCGGAATTAAGCAGTAAGGGACTGAGCTTGATCTCTTCAATGATCAACCCAATTCAACCGAACATAACGATGGAGCGTCTTGAGAACGCGTTGAGAAACTTGCCGGCACACTTATCTGGCAGGCAACGCTGACAAGCGGATTTGCTAAAAGCTAATCTCGCCCGACAGCGGAACCTACGTTTCTTGACTTCTCGCCGACGGTTCATCGACCAACGATGGTCGAACTACAAGGCATTCCCGTCTCACCGGGCGTTGCTATCGGTCCTGCGCTCGTCATGGATGCCGATGGCTATAGAATCCCCCGGTGCCTCGTTGCCGCAGAAGATGCGGAGGGTGAGTACACGCGCCTACAAACCGCCGTCGATGCGGTTTCGGCACTGCTAGAAACTAATCGCTTGGAAACATCGGCAGTCGCCGGAGTGAACACAGGCGATATCTTTGCGGCGCAGTTACAAATGCTGCACGATCCGCGTTTGCATGCCGAACTGGGTCGTCGCATTCGCGATGAACATCAATCGTCCGCGTATGCAGTGAGCCGCGTACTGCACAATTATGCCGCCGCGCTTCGCCGACTCGACAACCCGCTACTTGCCGACCGCGCCGAAGACGTATTGGACATCGAAAAGCAATTGCTTTTGCAATTGGGCGCCGTTTCACGGCAACCACTTTCCGATCTAACCGAACCGGTCATTGTGCTTTCGCACGTTTTGACTCCAAGCGAAACAGCAAGTCTGGATCGGCGTTACGTCCGTGGTTTCTGCACTGAAACAGGCGGCCCCGGGGGCCATACAGCGATTGTCGCCAAGGGACTTGAGCTTCCCGCCGTGGTTGGTATCGGAGCGTTCCTAGAAAACGTCGGAGGTGCAGCTACGGTGATTGTCGATGGCGATCGTGGACGTGTCATCATCGACCCCGATGAAGAGACACTCAACCATTACCGAGAACGACTTCAGCAGCGTGAATCGCTTGCCGCTCGTTTGGCGGAGCTAAAGGATCTGCCTGCAGAAACCGCTGACAAGGTACGGATCCAACTGAGTGCAAACATCGAATTTCCACACGAAACCGAGTCGTGTTTGGATCGTGGCGCTGACGGCATCGGACTGTATCGCACCGAGTTCCTGTATCTGTCCAGCGCTGAAGAACCGAGCGAAGAAGACCACTACGAAGCCTACAGCCAAGTGGTCCGCGAGATGAACGGTCGCCCGGTCGTCATCCGCACACTGGACTTGGGGGCCGACAAGATGGGACAACGCCCGCTCGATCTGTTTCGCCCCCAACTTCGTGCCGTGCTTCGCGCCGCGGTCCATGGCGATGTGCGAGTGATGTTCCCGTTGATCACAACGATCGCAGAATTGCGACAAGCTCGCATGTTGCTAAACGTCGTTGCCGAGGACTTAAACGAAGCCGGCATTCCGTATCGGTCAGACATTCCGGTTGGCATGATGGTCGAAGTTCCTGCGGCGGTCATCATGCTGGACCGCTTTGTCAAAGAAGTCGACTTCCTAAGCATCGGAACGAATGACCTAGCTCAATACACATTAGCGGTGGATCGCAGCAACGAATACGTCGCCGATCTTTACCAATCTTGCGACCCCGCAGTGCTGCGATTGATCGCGAGCAGCGTTAAGGTTGCCGATGCGAACCAAACTCCGCTAGCCGTTTGCGGCGAGATGAGCAGCAATCCTGGTCGTGCGTTACTATTGATCGGACTGGGCGTTCGCAACCTGAGTGTCCCACCGTCTTCGCTACACCGGGTGAAGAAGGCGATTCGCAGCGTGACGCTAAAACAATGTGTTCAGATCGCAGAACGTGCGATGACATTTGAAGCAGCACGCGATGTCGACCTCTATCTTCAAGACCGACTCAGCGCCTTAGCACCGGAGCTGATCGTTCACTGATGATCCGTCTGCAAGCGAATGAGTAACGTGACTGAATCCTCTGAAACGACCGAATCAACAATCGGGGAGCCAACCCATATGGCTTCGCTAAGGATTCGGTATCGCGTGCGGTTCAAAAAAACAGGATTACTGCGGTGGATCAGCCACCGCGACTTGGCAGGGCTGTGGGAACGTATCGCTCGACGCGCCGCTCTAAAACTTTCGATGAGCGAAGGCTTTCACCCCAAGCCTCGTATCGCGTTTCCGTCGGCCTTAGCGTTGGGAGTCGAGGGGCTCGATGAGGTCGTCGAACTTGAACTGGCGGAAAACATTTCGCCTCGCGAACTGCTGGAGCGACTTGAAAGCGACAAACAACCAGGGTTGTTCATCAACAGCGTTAGCCGCCTACCAGACGAACTTGGCAAAGGCCAACTGAAACAGAGCAAATTCTCTGTATCGCTTCCCGAGAACGCCAACGCAGCGGCCATTCAAGACGCGATCGTGGGACTGCTCAGCCAAACGACCGTCTCGGTCGAGCGCAACAAGAAAACACTTGTGGTCGACCCCAACGAGCAAATCCTAAACCTCGAACTTTTCAACGACCGACTGTGGTTAACGCTTGCTGCGACCGATTCCGCATCGCTGAAACCGCACGATGTGCTGGACTTACTCGGGTTCGATGACTGGATCGAAAATGGATCCCTCATGATTCGCGAACAAGTCGTGCTCGAACGCGAATTCCAATCGAACAACTCTGCCGAAGTCGCCCGCGCGACCGACGCCACCAACAACACAACTACCGAATACTAACCCTGCCAGCGTCCATGCGAACGCAACTGATTGGTTCGCACAAAGCTGACAAAACCACCTGAAAGGTGACTTTTATGAAGAAAGAAATGCTAATCAACGTACTGCAACCCGAGGAATGTCGGATTGCTGTGTTAGCCGATGGCCGACTCGACGAGTTGTACATCGAACGGAAAAGTGTCGAAGCATTTGCCGGGAACATCTACCGCGGCAAGATCGTCAACCTTGAACCGAGCATCCAGGCTGCGTTCGTCGACTTTGGTGTCGGACGCAACGGATTTTTACATATCAGCGACGTCGAGCCCCAATACTTCCGACAAGG
>CAXBHV010000566.1:0-5367 GCA_963974855.1 uncultured Rhodopirellula sp.
AGCACGTTCGGACGCTCTGCCGCGCGAGCCATTAACGCTGGAAATGACAGACAACCGACCAGCAAGAAAACATAGTATTTCATCAACAATTACCTAACCTAACCTTTGTATTTATTTGCTACTGTCTTTACTCTTCAGACGGTGAAGCGGGGATCACAGGCAACACGATCCGGCTCGGCCGTGAAGCATCGTGGTAAATGGTTTGCGTGGCAACCTTGGTCGTTCGATGTCGGTTGAGCGGTTCACCCGTGTTGGGATTCACGTCGAAACGAGGAAAGTTGGAACTCGAGATGTCGACCCGAATTCGATGCCCTTTTTTGAACACGTTCGATGTTGGGTACAGCTTGATGGTGAATTCGTACGTTTCCCCCGGAGTCATCATCACTTCCTTGGTCAGCGACTCACGAAAACGGGCTCGCACAATGCCGTCACCGATATTCAAATCAAAACCGCCTGGCCAATCCGCTGACGGAGGGTAGACGTCGATCAACTTAGCGGTGAAGTCGGTGTCGATGGCCGAGCTCGAGGCGAAAAGTCGCACTTCGATTTCTCCGGTGACCTCGACATCCTGTTCAAGGGGTTCGCTCTGAAACACAAGCACATCGGCACGAGCGGACAGCGGAATGGGGTCTTTGAAATTCCAAAGATGGGGTCCCCCTTTCTGGTTCCATGCTCCTTGCAACATGATGTCGTCGCTGGAGGAGAGATTGCCACCAATGTTCGGGACCGGATTCTTCGGATCAAAGTCGTATTGTGTGGTTGCCTGCTCGATTTGTGGCATCGTCGTTGACAATCCACCGCCAGACTGCAGATAGAATTCGGTGTACTCGGTTCTCGCCAGCGGCCATTCCAGTTCGTTGCGCCAAAATCCACCGTGTTGCAAACGGCCTTGCTCATCTTTGCTGCCGTCACCGGTTCCCATCACAAAGATGCGTACGGGAGTCTTGAATGGATCCGCCTTGCCAATCGAATTCTCGATCCCTTTCATCCAGTGGTCATACCACTCTTTTCGCCACGCCCATTGATCGCTGATAGCAGCGTCTTTGCCAAAGTTGACTTGCCCGTGAGCGTGACCGGTTTGCTGGCCATGGATCCACGGTCCCATGATCATATAGACCGGACCTTTGATCGCCGAATTCAGAGCCATGAAGGTGGCGGTGTTATTCCCGCCCCATGAATCGTACCAACCTGACACTAGATAGACGGGAATGTCTTTGTATTTTTCGGGTGCATCGACGATGTTGTTTTGGGCCCAAAATTCGTCATTGGGGCCATGTTCCATCGCCGAGATCAGCCAATCTTCGTATTCAGGGGATAGCCGTAGGGGCGTCATCCCACGTCGCGTGGGCAGATTCTCGAGGTAGGCAAATCTTTGGTCCGCCATTTCTTGCAGCACTTCGGCGGTAGCAGGATTCTTTCCAGCACGACTGCCTCGACCGGCATTCAGAAAAATCCAATTCCAAAACCGTAGTTCAAAGGCACCGGCATTGCGGATACTTTGTCGGCCCATGTTTGCCATCGCATCGACGGGAATCACGGTGGTCAATTCCGGGGCTCCGGCGAGCGCCATCGCGTGCTGAGTACCGCCAAAATAGGAGGTGCCGATCATGCCAATCTTTCCGTTGGACCAGGGTTGTTGGCCAATCCACGCGGCACAATCCACTCCGTCGGGTCCGTCGTCGGTCAGCATGTGCCAAACGCCTTCGGAGTTATAACGCCCACGCGTGTCTTGGGCGACAAACACGTAGCCATGGGTAGCGTAGTAGGCGCCCATCGACTTGGAACCGGCTTTGTTGTAGGGCAACCGTGATAAGATGACCGGTAACGCCTCGTCCACCGGTTGGTCCGCCACGGCGGGGCGGTAGACGTCAGTCGCCAATCGCACTCCGTCACGCATCGAAACCATCACGTCACGTTGGACAACATAGTCGGCCGCCACACTCAATGATCCGCTGGCGATCACCAGCACGATCAAAAATGCCCAGCGAGATTGTCTTTGTGCTATCACATTGAATGGAATCATTTCTTGCTTCTGTTGTTGAGTACCCAACAGCGGGCGTGCATTTTGTTTTGAATCGGAGTGCCCGGCATCGGTTGCTCCCCAACCAACCAGGGAATCACGCGGCCAACCACGGAATCACCGGGCGACTAATTCTATAGAGTATAGTCGAACGGAGGCGTGCTATGTTACCGCACGTGCCGTTTGAAGTTTGGTCGCTTTTAGGAGCTGGAGGCACGACGACATAGAGCCGCGTGGCGTACATGTGGACTGCTAAACGTTTGATGTTTGCACAAGATTTTGGGAGCGAGTCTTTGTTCCGGTAAATCCCTCAGTTACCTCTCCCGGCGAAGCTGGGAGAGGTAGAACGGGCCCTTCAGGCCTCGTTCCGGTGAGGGCCGACCGCGCAACTTAGCATGCAGTGGAACTCAACTTGCTCGGTCGCCCTCACCCGAGCATCGCTGAAGGCTCTGCTCGACCTCTCCCAAACTGCGTTTGGGAGAGGTGACAGTACGCTGCCGCCTCGTTGGATTTTATTTCAGCAGTCCCGAGGTGGGTGGAGACGTGGCGGAAACATTGCGCAACTCGAAAACACACGTCGCTACGAAATCCGATAAGGAATTTGACCGGGCGGTGCGAATCATCTTCACTGACTCGCACTGGCCGTTTCGGACTGCCGTTGTCGAAGTCGCTTGCCAAGGTATTTCGCCGTCTCGTCAGCAATCACGTTGTATCCCGCCAGATTGGGGTGACGGTCGGAATACCACCCAGGCAAATCGCCGAGGATGGGATCGAGTTCGTTGTCCATCACTTCCACGCTAGGTCCGTGAACAAACGGTTGGACCAATGGATGATATTGAGCGGGGATTTTGGCGAGCGGGTAACGGCGATAATTCAGCGAGTTCACGCCGTTTTTCAACTCTGCAGCGTAACGAGGGTAGATGTCGAAGACTTCCAGATTTTCTGCCGCGGCGGCTTGACGAACCAAGTCGTTGATCTGATCGCTCGCCTCTTCGCTGGAAAACGGAATCACGGTCATCGGAATCAGTTCGGCAGACGGGTGATCGTGGCGTAGCCGATCGCACAATTCGGCAAAGTGTTTGGGGAAGTTCTCGACAAAGTTCTCAATCTTTGCACGGTCATTCAAGCCATACCGAATGAAGATGTAATCGATTCCCGGCAATTTTGAGGCGTCGCGATCATAGCGGCCTGAATCGAGTAGTCGGCGAATCGTTTCACCGCCTTGGCTTGAATTAATAACATGACATGCGGGCAGGTCTGCATCCGCCGCCAGCAGTCGTTCCAAGACCGTTTCTAGATGAGGCCCTTCGGGCTGTAGTCGCCGCGGCACACTACCCTCGGTGGTGCTGTCGCCGAGCAACAGAATTTGCAGCTTGCCCTCATGCTCGGCTTGAACACGAGACGGGGACGTAATCATCGCGAGAATGACAACGAGGAAACCAAGACGGGCAACGAGGGGCTTAAGTTGGAATTGATTCATCAATGGTTTTCCTGTGTTAGACATATCTATTTGCGTAGCGAAACTCGTCAAACGGCTTGTTGATTTAGTGAGCCGTGACGCGTCAGCGGCCGGGGCCCACGCGCTACCCGGTGCCTTACGGCCCACGGCTCACCTTTGCGATTTGCATTTGGATTAAATCAACAAGCCGTCAAGAGTTTCGACACGTTCGGCGATTGACGAAAGTCTTGACGACTTCCGCTAGGGGGCCTTGCTGCCATTTATTTCTCTGACGTTGCTTAGCTGATAATTTCGCTGACGACGCGTGCCGGTCGGCCTGCGGTGATGATTTGTTGTTGGTTGCGATGAGGAAAGGCGACTTGCTCGTAATCCAAACCGAACAGGTGCATCACGGTCGCTTGGAAATCGTTCGGAGTGACGATGTTTTCAACTGCGTGGTGCCCAAAATCGTCGGTTTTACCGAACGTCATGCCGCCGCGAACGCCGCCGCCGGCCATCCAAATGCTGAATCCCTGGCCATTGTGGTCGCGTCCCGCCTTTTCCGGCGAGCCCTGTTCCTGCGTGACTGGCAGCCGGCCGATTTCGCCGCCCCAGTGAACAAGCGTTTCGTCGAGCATGCCACGTTGCCGCAGATCCGCGACCAAGGCCGCGACCGGTTGGTCGGTCTTTCGGCAAATCGACGCAAGCCCCGATTTCAGATTGCTGTGGTTGTCCCAAGGCTGATTGTGGTGAAACAGTTGCACAAAGCGAACGCCTCGCTCAACCAATCGCCTAGCCAGTAAACAGCGGGTGCCGTATTCGCGTGTCTCGGGTTGATCCAACCCGTACATCTTGTGAGTCGCCGCAGTCTCTTGTGAAATGTCTAACGCATCACTCGCTGCGGTTTGCATCCGAGCCGCTAACTCGTAGCTGGCGATCCTTGCCTCGAGGTCCGATTCGCCCGGATGTGAATGCAAGTGTTGGCGGTTGAGTGTTTGCAAAAAGTCCAGGTTTTGACGTTGGAATTCGCCCGACAGATGAGTTGGGGGTTGCAGATTAAAGATTCGCGGCTCTTTCGGACGCAGCATCGTGCCTTGGAACATCGAAGGCATAAATCCATTGCTCCAATTGGTCGCTCCGTCAACGGGATGACCTCCGGGATCGGCTAACACCATAAACGCAGGCAAGTCTTGTGATTCGCTGCCGAGTGCATACGTCAACCACGATCCGAACGTCGGGCGACCTAACACCGCTGGAATGCCACCGTGAAAATAGCGGATGTTGACTTCATGCCCGTTCGCCCCGGTGCGCATGCTGCGAATCAAGCAGATATCGTCAACGACACCCGCCGTGTGCGGCAGCAATTCGGACAGCTCCGTTCCACATTGGCCATGAGGCTTAAATTGGTACGGGCTACCGAGCAGTTTTTTGCTGGCTTCGTTGACAAACGAAAACTGAATGTCGCCTGAATAATCAGTTCCATCATATTTGCTGAGCTCGGGCTTTGGATCGGTCAGATCCATATGTGAAGGCCCGCCGTGTTGGAACAGCGAGATCATCGCCTTGGCACGCGGCGCAAAGTGAGGCGAGCGAGGAAGCATGTCGTTATGCGGCAGCTCCTTTAACACCGGAGGTTTTGCCGACGCATTTTCCTGAGTCAACATCCATTGCAATGCCAATGCACCCACACCCATTCCGGTGTGCTGCAGGAATTGACGCCGCGAATTGGTGGGAGGGTGGGGATTCATGACGGGCCGATATTTGTAATCATTCGATGTAAATGAATTCGTTGGAATTGAGCAGCATTTGGCAGAGATTGACGAGCACTTGTTTCGCTGGGGTGCTTCCCTGCATGACACCTTGGCGATCTTTTACCATCAGTGCGAGTTGGTCGCCGGCAAATACGAGG
>CAXBHV010000567.1:0-5366 GCA_963974855.1 uncultured Rhodopirellula sp.
CAATTTCATCCGCGACCGGTCTTGAGTGCGATGTCAATCCGAGCGTGATCGTGGCGGTGTTGCCTTCGACTTGAACCTCCTTGATTTGCCCCATCGAGCCGATTGGACGCCCGGTTTCAGGATCAGGAAACGATTCAATCGCGGCGCGAACAGAGTCAGTATTCAAAGCGGACATGGATATCGATTCAGCGAAATTGAGAGTGGGAAAGAGGTGGAACTGAATTAGAAAGCCTGACCGCAATTCGCCACTCTGACAAGGTCGGTAGCAGTTTCAGTCCGCCAGTTTCAGTCCGCCAGTTTCAGTCCGCTAGTTTCAGTCCGGCAATTTCAGTCCGCCAGTTTCAGCCCAAACAGGCCGGTGCGAGAAACGCACGCTGGTTGACGGTCCGAGCCACATTCTGAAGAGCTTCTGGATCTGGCAGCATGATCGAGACGCCCAACTCGGAAATGGCCGTCCACATCGATCCCGGAATTCGGGTGAGGCCTGCGAGTTGAATCACCGTGGGAAACGCCAACCGCAACTGTGTGATGACACGGCACTGCCCCGCAATCGACTTAGGCGTCAGTTCCCACAGCACAATCATGGGAATTCGACGGGGCGGGCCAAGCTTGGCCATACGATGCCGCGCAATGCGGTTGGGAATGTCAGCTGCCTCACAAGAAATCACAACCGGTATCCATGGATCGATCAAGCCTTCGGGACTGAAACGACGTGCCGCATCGGCCCATCGGCTGTCTCGTTCACAAACGAGCCAAGTGACATCGTTGGACGGTTCAAGCAATTCGCTTGCGATCGTTCTCATGCATCTTCACCTTGCGAGGGTGAAGAAGACTTTGGGGGACGCGGTGGCGATTTTGTCGAGTCGGAATCGACCGCATCGATGCGTCGCAGCAATCGTGACCTTGTGATGCCCAGCAACCTGGCTGCGGCAGCACGATTCCCGTCGCTGGCATCCACGGCACTTTTAATCATCTTCAGTTCAAACGCTTCAAGCATCTCGTCCAGCGAAACACTCTGCACCTTCCGCTGCGACAACGTGTCACCAGGACGAAAGGATCGAATCGCAAGCGGAAAGTTCTCGGGGCCGATCGAATCGCGAGTTGCACTGCGCACCGCATGCCGCATCGCCGCATCAAGCTCTTCGAAATTGTTAGGCCAAGGATAGATCACCAATGCATCAATCGCTGCACGACTGAGTCGTTCACCGACTCCATCTCCGGCGGCGTGATGTGCGTCCACTAGCGCGGCAGCTAACAAAGGAATGTCTTCCACGCGAGTCGCTAAGGGCTCAATCGTCACGGTCAGGGATGCCAATAGATCCGCAATCGCTGCATCGAGTTGTCGTTCGGGTCGCTTAACACCTATTGCGTCTTCATGCGTATCAATGTCCGCCGAAGTATGGAGCATCGCGTGATCACGACACAGCCCGAGCAACCGCAGCCGGTCATTGAACGTGCCAATCAGCTGGACAAGATGTCGTTGTGCGTCGAGCGGCATCTCGTCCAAACCACGCACTAAAACAGTGGCTTTTGCATCAGCGGAATTCGCAAGTTGATTGACCGCCGGAACGATGGATGCATCGAGCAACTCGGGATCCATTAACGGGCCATCGACGATTGCGATGGCTTCGCGAGGTGCAGATTGCTGATGAATTCGCTGGGCAATCGATTCGTAACTGCAGCCCGGTGGACCGAAAAATCCGATATGGGTTCGTACGGTCGCCGCGACTTGAATCCGCGCCCGCATCCGTTTTGCCGACGAAGACACGCCTGCGGTTGCGACCGTTGCGATCGAAGCGTGTCTTTTTCGCCAAGCGTCGAGTTGCTGACGCACGATTGCCGCGTCGGCAATCTCCTCATCAGCAGCGCGGTCGCTAAACCGGCCACCGATCGCGATCGTTAACCCTGATTCGTCGGAACCGATTCGGACAAAGCGAACATCAATCGGCTCAATGCGATGCTTTGCATCACCAGCGGGCTGAACACGTAGCGAAGCGGTCCCACGCTGTTTCAGTCCTGGGGGCGGCGAGAGCGTTGCCGCCAGAAGATTGAGCGGGTCGTTGGAAACCGGACTGCCTGCGACCGCACGACGTTGCAAGAGTCGCTCGACGTCCACGCCGAGCCATCGCGCGGTTGCCGCCGAAAGATAAACCAGTTTGCCAGCGTTATCGATCGCCCAAACCGGTGCGTCCGAAGCATCCAGCAGACGCATCAGATTCCGGATCTTTGTGCCTGCGGTCATGGATTGCATCTGCTTGGGATTCGAAGCGTTATCGCCATTTGCTCGGGACGTGCACCAAGTGGGATAGGCTTCCTCGAGTGCGTCATCCAGTACTGAAAATTCAGGTTGGACGTAACGGAAGTCGTCAAGACTTTCGTTGTATTTGCCCAGCGATCCGAAACTCTTGACGAGTTCCGCTACCCTAAATCAATCTGGATGATGCTCGCTAGCCTAGAACACGTCTAGGATAAAGTGATGGCCTTGATGGAAGCGGCGACTGCTGGGGTAATAGTTGTGCCACTTCTTGTTGTACACTGGAATCCGCATTTCTTGGGGATAACGGTGGTACAAACTATCACTGCTCTGGAAATATTCCTGGCTGTAAAAGTTTTGTGGGTAATAGACGTAGGGATAGTGGTAGAACCGATTCCAATCGTGGGAACCGGCCGCTCCACCCCAATTTTGACCATAAGCGCGCTGCTCTGCCGAAGCCGTATCGGCCAAAGCACAACAACTGCAAACCAAGACAGCAGCAAACAATAAACGGCGGAGCATCCGGGGCTCTCCCTCTGGGGGGCGACAATTTGAGGGCCGGAAGTGGCCCGATGGGTGACTCGCAAACATGCGTACCGTCACTATCGGCACATCTGGTATCATCGGTTGAGTCGTTTTGGTTTACGATTTAGACAACAAATTTTGCCACAACGCTTCTTTCCCCTCCCCCACGACCTCACCCCCCTCCTACCATCCACCTAAGATTACGCATCCTGCGTCATTCCAAACCGGATCGGATTCGAAATTCACCGCGATTTCGAGACAAAATTCGAATGATTGCTATACTGGATGATTAATAGAGTGGGACGTCATCCCTTCGTTTATCCTTTACAACCTGGTTCAACGTATGTCGTTTTCTCGATTTACCACGCCCTTGCTCGTTGTCGCACTCACCGTGACGAGTTTTGTTGGCAATACAACTCTGGCCTGCCCGTTCTGTAACGCGGTTTCGCAAACGCTGCGTCAAGAGATGGCAGTGATGGATGCTGTTGTGATCGCGATAGCCGTCGACCGCGAAAACGCTCGCAACGAAGAAACGGGCGAAGTGCTTATGCGAGTCGAAAAAGTGCTCAAAGGAGACGCCCTCGTCGAAGTCGGACAAGAGGTCAATGCAATCTATTACGGCGACGTCAAATCGGGCCGCACGTTTATGCTCTCAGGCGTTGACCCACCCAAAATGCAGTGGTCTTGCCTGCCGCTGAGCCCGCGGGCGGAAAACTATCTGTTGAAGGTCACGAAATTACCCGAAGACGACGTCGCTCGACTTCGCTTCTACTACGATTTCTTGCAAGACGAAGAAACGATGCTTTCGCGTGACGCTTACGACGAATTCGCGATCGCGCCGTATTCCGCAGTCAAACAACTCGCACCGGAAATTGACCACAAAGCGTTGGTCAGCTGGATTAACGATCCGGAAGCCACCGTTGATCGCCGCCGCTTGTATCTGACCATGCTAGGGGTTTGTGGCGACGAAAAAGACTTGCCGATGCTGGAAGAACAGCTTCGCAGCACTCAAAAAAGCACACGTAGCGGACTTGATGCTTTGGTGGCTTGCTATCTAACGCTCTCTGGAGAAAAGGGACTCGCACTGGTCGACGAACTGTTCCTGAAAAACAGCAAAGCCCCCTACGCGGATACCTACGCTGCGATCATGGCGATCCGCTTCCACGGTACCGAGGGGGATGTGATCGCGCGAAGCGCGCTCGTTGAATCGCTACACCATGTGCTCGATCGCAAAGATCTTGCGGATCTCGTCATTCCTGACTTGGCTCGCTGGAGCGATTGGAGCCAGATCGACAAGATGAAGGAATTGTTCCTCGACGCAGACCCCGATAATAACTGGGTTCGCGTTCCCGTAGTGAACTACTTGCGAGCCTGTCCGCTGCCCGAGGCGACTCAGGCTTTGAAGGAGCTTGAGAAGGTCGATCCCGAAAGTGTCAAACGGGCGAATACTTTTTTCTCGATTCCTGTGCCAGCCAAAGAGACGACCAAACCGAGTACTTCGGTCATTCCCAGTGGGGATGAGTCGCGGATTGCGAGTGCCACGCTGAACACTCTGAATTCCTCAGTTACTGCGGATTCTCGAGAAGTCGCTCGTTTTGAGCGTGGAGCGATCAACGACAACCGGCCCGCTTTGGGGACTCTAACTGCCGCCAACACGCCGTTTGCCGCAGCTCCGCTAGCATCGAAGGCGAGCACCACGCCAGCGAACCCTTGGCGGTTGGCTTACGTAGTTTCACTGGCGCTGTCGACCATCATGATCGGCCAGTTCCTGTTGCTCTCAGGCGGTCCTGCTCCCGTGCCGGTTCCCGTGCAAGAGCGTAAATAAGCTCCCGCGACTTCGATCAAGGCACTCTTACCCCCATGTCAGCTGAACTTCAAATGTCATCGTCAAGCGATGCGGTTGAATTCCCGTACCGAGCGGTCAGTCGGGCGGCAATCGCTTCGGTGGTCTTCTTTGTTCTCGCTTTCCCCGGGTTGATCCCCACCTTCTCGCCGTTGTTAATTTTGACTGCGGTCGGGCTTGTCGCCGGCCTCGTGGGTTTACGAGCGATCAAGCAGTTCCCGGATGAATACAGCGGGCTAGCATTGGCCAAATTCGGTGTGATCGCAAATGCATTGCTCTTGATTGGCGGTATCGGACTGCACACTTACATCTACCTGACCGAAGTTCCCGACGGGTATACGCGGATTCCGTTTTATGAGCTGCAGCAGCCGGAGGGAATGCCCGACATTCCCACTCGATTTGCCTACGATATCGACGGTGACAAAGTCTTCCTGAAAGGCTACATCCATCCAGCATCCGGTGGCGGTGCCCTTCGCCAATTCATCTTGGTTCCCGACCTTGGAACCTGTTGTTTCGGTGGCCAGCCCAAGAGCAGTGACATGATCGAAGTCACGGTGACCAACGGGAAAAACGTCAAAGCAGGGCTGACGAAACGAAAACTCGCAGGCAAATTCCAGCTCAATCGTGCTCCCCAGAAGCTAACCGACTTTGACAACAACATCTTCTATCGAATAAAAGCGGACCAGGTCCGCTGATGACGGCCATGATTGGGTCGCTCACCGCCCCCCTTCAAGCAGAGGCGGG
>CAXBHV010000568.1:0-5363 GCA_963974855.1 uncultured Rhodopirellula sp.
AGGTGGCTACGACCCCGAAGAAGTCATGCGTGAGTCGGACGAAATGGCGGAAGCCGCAGCCAAGCGGGCTCGCGATTCAGGCCATGGCAACAAGCACGCGTTCAAAGGCGGCCGACCTCGTGTAAAACCGCCGATCCAAGAAATCTTTCGCCGCGGCGACGAAGTCCTTGTCCAAGTCATCAAAGAAGGCATTGGCACTAAAGGCCCGACGCTCAGCACCTATATCTCGATCCCCGGTCGCTACCTCGTATTAATGCCCGCACTTTGCCGTGTGGGCGTTAGCCGCAAGATCGAAGACGAGGACGATCGCAAACGGCTCAAACGATGCCTGTTGTCGCTGAATCCACCTAAGGGCCTTGGATTTATCGTACGCACCGCCGGTGCTGGCCGCAGTGAAATTGAACTGCAGCGTGACATGGAATATCTGTTGCGTCTTTGGAAAGCCATCGTCCGCCGCGTCAAAACGCTTAACGAGCCAGGCGTGCTGTACGAAGAAAGCGATTTGATCATCCGTACGATCCGTGACATTTACTGTGACGAAATCGACCAAATCTTGATCGATGAGCCCGAGTCGTACGAGAAGGCACGTGACTTCCTGAAAATGGTCATGCCTCGTGTGGTCGATCGACTGAAGCTGTACGAAGGAAGCGAACCACTGTTCCATAAGCACAAGCTTGAAGAAGAGATCATGATGATCAATCAGCGTCAGGTGCAATTGCCCGACGGTGGTTCGATCGTAATTGATCCCACGGAAGCTCTAGTCGCGATCGACGTCAACAGCGGCAGTTTCCGCGGCAATGATTCCGCCGAAGAAAACGCCTTCCGTTTGAACTTGGCAGCCGCAAAAGAAATCGCTCGCCAATTGCGTCTGCGTGACCTTGGTGGCGTGATCGTCAACGACTTTATTGATATGCGAAAAGAAAGCTACCGACGCAAAGTCGAACGAGCGCTTCGCGATGCGATGTCGACCGATCGCGCTCGTACCAAAATTCTGCGAACCAGCCCGTTCGGTTTGATCGAGATGACTCGTCAACGCATTCGCCCGAGCTTGAAACGCAGCATCTATACCGATTGCCCATGCTGCCAAGGCCGTGGCTTGGTCAAGACCGCGGAAAGTATGTCGATCGAAGTCATCCGCATGCTGGCGCTCGCCGTTCGCAACAAACACATTGAACGAGTAACGATTCGGGTGAACGACGAAGTTGCAGCTTACTTGAACAACAAAAAGCGTCGCGACGTGATGGAAGCCGAAGACATCGGCAAGATGGCTGTTCAGATTCTCGGTAGCGAAGGATTGTTCCCCGAGCACCTCGAGATGGACTGCCGCGACACTCACGGCGAACGGGTCGAAATCGATTCGTAGTCAAAGCGAATTTTGAGTCATCTGAAACGCTTGAGAACATCGGTTCTCAAGCGTTTTTTTTGTGGACGGGGCAGCGAAACTCGTCAAGAGTTTCGGTCATTCCAGAAAACGAAAGTCTTGGCGACTTTCGCTACGACGCGGCCAGATGATTGGCGACTTCGTCAACGACGCTCGCCCAATTACCGATCTTCGTCTGTCGAACCAATTTCATGCTGGGGTACCACGGCGTTTTTGTGCCCTGATTGAGCCATCGCCAATCGGGAACCTTCCCCAACATCACGGTCACGTCGACGCCGAGGGCACCGGCCAAGTGAGCAATCGATGTATCGGTGGTCACGACCCCATCTAGGTTCTGCAGAATCGCAGCGGTATCTGTGAACGCTGCGCCCGGCGGGTCGATGCCCTGCGGCAAACGCACGATGGACTCAGAAAAGTCACAGTCGCCTAACTGCTCGGCACCATAACCAAATTGCAAACTGACCAACGAGATGCCCGCAATCTTTGTTAGTGGCTTGAGTGACTCGAGAGACATACTTCGATAAACATCGGCATGATGATCGGGATTGCCCTGCCAATTGATTCCGATTCGACGAGTGCGGGAACCATCCGAATCAGGAACGTTCTGCTGCATCCATTGAGCCCAAGTTTCGGTTTGCGTCGGACTCGCGGTCAAATAACCATTGCCTGAGGAAAACAGGGGGGCCGCAACCGCTAGCTGCTTGGTCTGTTGGTACCAGAAATCAACGACGTCCAAAAATGATGCTTGATAATCGATCGGCGGAACGACGGAACCGTTGGGCAGCAACATGTCGATCCCAGGCACCGACGAAAACAACGGCATCATCTCGGCGGCACACTGAACATACACGGTCGCTCCGGCTTGCTTTAAAACCGACGCGACTCGAATGAACTGGATCGCATCACCTCGCCCTTGCTCGGGGTACAACAGAATGGATTTCCCGGTAAGCTCTTCGCCTTGCCACACCAGGGTCGCAATCTTGGGTCGATAGGTCCCCGGCATCGCCCATCGCCAACGATACTCGTTCCAGCCAACGTCGTAATTGCCGAGCAACAAATGGATCACACCGAGGTTACGGTGTAGCTCTGCGTTTTTCGGATCGACACGCAGTCCTTCGGCATACCATTTCAACCCTCGCTCGATCTCACCGGACCAGACCCACAAAGTGCCTCGATTCTTGAGCGCCGACAAGTAACCGGGCTGCTGCTGGAGCGCCGTCGCCAACGCCTCTTCCGCATCATCGATATGCCCGAGCATTCGCAGCGAATTGCCAAGGTTATTCCAAGCGATGGGAAACTGAGAACGAATCGCCAACGCTTCGCGATAAACCGCAACCGATTGCTCAAAGTCGCGTTGATCGAAAAACGCGATCCCCAGATAGACCAACGCATCGGCGCTCTTAGGGGAATGCGTCAGCACATGCCGGTAAACTTGGATTGCCTCGTCGAGCTTCCCCGCCTGATGACGCTGCCACCCCTGCTGCAATAGTTCATGGACGGTGGGCATTGTGCTTGGGTTCCTTGATAAGGCTGCAATTAGACAAAGCGGGCACAAAAAAATGGCGATGCACTTTGGAAAGCACACCGCCATCGATTGTTAATACAAATGTATCGGATTGACTAGTCGAGGAAGCCCACCAAATCTTGGCTTCGGCTTGGCTGCTGTAGCTTTCGCACCGCCTTGGCTTCGATTTGGCGAATACGCTCGCGGGTCACTTTGAAAATGTGTCCGACTTCTTCAAGCGTATAGCTGTAACCATCACCGAGTCCGTAACGCAGCTTGATGATCTCGCGTTCACGGTAGGACAACGACTTCAATACGCCGGTGATACGGTCACGCAGCATCTCTTGAGTCGCACCGATTTGTGGGCTTTCCGCAGCACCATCGGGAAGCAAGTCACCAAACTGGCTGTCTTCGCTGTTACCAACGGGACGATCCAACGAGATTGGGAAACGGCTCATCGTCAAAACACGACGTGCTTCTTCGACCGTCACGTCGGCTCGACGTGCGGTTTCTTCGATCGTCGGTTCACGTCCGAGTTCTTGCAGCAATTGACGAGCGACGTTCCGCACGCGGCTCATCGTTTCGACCATGTGAACTGGAATACGAATGGTTCGGCTCTGATCCGCAACCGCTCGGGTGATCGCTTGCCGAATCCACCAAGTCGCATAAGTACAGAACTTGAAACCACGGCGATACTCGAACTTGTCGACTGCTCGCATCAAACCGGCATTCCCTTCTTGGATCAAATCCAGGAAGGACAAACCGCGGTTACGATACTTCTTGGCAATCGAGACGACCAAACGAAGGTTACCTTCGCTGAGTTCACGCTTGGCTTGTTGGTACTCGGCGTACACCTTATTGAGCATCGCAACGCGATTGCGTAGCGAGGTCGGTGTTTCCTGGCACGCGGTCAGGATTTGACGTCGCTCGTGAAGCAATTTGTCTCGCACTTCGCGACCATGTTTGGTGCGTTTTTGGTCCGAGATAACGTGATCGATTTCGGTCAAACGATGCGAGAACTTTTCGAGCAAGTCGATCCGTGTTTCAATTCGCTGAGTACGCAGTCCGAGTTCTTCGATCAAACGCACGGCACGACGACGGCGGCGTGCAAGCGAACGCCATGCTTCGACGCGGCGTCGTTGCGAAGCGGCTTTGCTAAGTGCCACTTTCCAATCGTGACGGTTGCGTCGCAGCAATGTTTGCAGCGTACGAAGGTTGTGTGGCAAGCGGCCAACGATCTGCTCTTTTTCCAGATGGTCGGTCACCGAGACTTGAACGGTACGGTCAAACGGCAGTTGGCCGCGATAGACCTTCTTCAAGGTCTTGTACGCTTCCACGAGAACATAGTGGTTCTCTAACAATTTAGTGCGGAATCGGCGTCGTGTTTCTTCGATCCGCTTGGCGAGTTCAATTTCTTGCTTTCGAGTCAGCAAGGGAATCTCGCCCATTTGGGTCAAGTACATCCGAACCGGATCATCGGACCACGTTTCGGTTTCGTCACCAGCAAGCAGTTCGTCGGGGCTATCGAGTTGGACTTCGCCGTCTGCAGCGGAAGCCATAGCGACGGCAGCGTCATTATCGTCGCTGTCGTCAACAGGCAGCTTACGAAAGCTACCTGTCACGGCTTCGGTGCTTTGGACGCTTACGTCATCAAATTCGTCCAAGAGTGTATCGAACAAAGGGGAACTCCTAGCGGAACAGTGTGAAATATGAAGGCAGAAAATCAGTTTCGTATGGCATCAGACGAAACGAGCAATCATGCGATGGATGGCAATCGTGAAAAATTATTTATGTGCAAGTTAGCATAGCTGCGAGTTTGGCAAAGGAACTGGTGGAGGTACCCTGTGAACTTCATTTCACATTAAGTTGTTTAACGAGTTGCTTGAGAACAAAGTTGCTTCCTTAACTCTACACCACTGTGGACTCATTATTGCGACAGTACTTCAATTGGAAGGAGTTTCTAGATGAACGGATTGTTTGCATTAGTCACAAAATGAGCTTTGCAGAAACGGTTCACTGGATTGATTTAAAATGAGTTGACTTGGTGGTATAACATTGACGAAGCCCCCCTAAATGGAAGGCATTGATCGGTTCAGCAACAACCCCGGGAAGGAGAAAACTAAAGAGAGGCACTCTCTTTGTTAGCCGCCTACCGAATGACTGATTGCCAGGACACACTTGCTACGAACCAACCCAAAGGTTATGTCGTAATCAAGAGTTTCCCCCGGTCCAAACACTCTCAAGCCTCATGACCTAAAACAAAGTCCTTCAGCTTTCCTTGCCTCCATGGCAACATTCGGCAAAATGACCACTCTTGTAGGTGGGATCCGATCCTTTCGGTCCACCAGGACGAACAAAACAGTTCGCTATTTATTACCGCGAGTCACCATCAGAGGTGTCCGACATGCGACTGGAGTAAAGTGAGAGCGAGTCACACGTATTCTCCGTCAACAGTGGGAGCGGTAGGGGTTGGCGGTG
>CAXBHV010000569.1:0-5354 GCA_963974855.1 uncultured Rhodopirellula sp.
TCCAGGACTTACCTTCACAAAAAGCAAAGATCCGTGTCGAGCGAACGAATGACTCGATGCGAGTCGAGATCCCCGGTGCGTTGCTCGCTGCAGAAACGGAGATCGAAATCCAGTGGATCGACTACTATCGCAGCTAAGCGCCCCCTCTTCCTATTTACCAGCCATCTTTGATGCCGAACACTAATAACAACGACCCCTCACAAAACCCCGACCTTGAAAAATTGTATCGATTTGCCTCGATGCTGGATGATCGATTCCGCATTCCTGGAACTCAGGTTCGATTTGGTTTGGATAGTTTGATTGGCTTGATCCCTGGTATCGGAGACGCAGCGACCGCCTTGTCCCATGGCTATTTGTTCTGGAACGCTTTCAAACTGGGTGTTCGTAAGCGGGTCTTTTGGAAAATGTTGTTCAACGCACTGCTTGATCTATTCGGCGGTGCGATGCCGGTGGTGGGTGACATTTTTGACGTTTATTGGAAAAGCAATCGACGCAACGCCAACCTGATTACCCAAGACCTGCAAAAACAAGGGCGAAGTGGTGGTGGACGCACACCCAAGAATTGATAGGTTGTGAGAGCTAGTCCTCTCCTGTTTATCTGCACCGCACCGAAGAACTGTCCGATGGAATTGCTCGCTTCTGCATTGCAAGAAACGCCAATCGAACCCGCTTCCTCCGGAATCATGCTGTTATTCGCAGCAGTGATGATGGCAACTTACGTGGGCGTCGCGATTGAACGCTTCCACAAAACGGTTGCGGCGTTGTGTGGTGCTGCCGTGCTGATCGTGCTCGGCATCGCCTTGGATCTGTTTGACTATCCCAAAGTTTATGACTTTCTAAAAGAAGATCTCAATATCTTCGGGGTGATTATCGGCACCGGAATCCTTGTCGACGTCGTGGGCAAAAGTGGGCTGTTCCATTTTCTTAGCATGTGGATTGTCCGATTCACTGGTGGCCAAGCTGGTAAGCTGTATCTGACGCTCTGCTTGGTGACGTTCTTATTTGTGTCGGTGCTGACGATCGTCCCGGCGATGTTAATCCTCAGCTCGCTTGTGCTGGTGATTTGCCGATCGTTGGACTACAAACCAGCTCCGTTGCTGCTAAGCGTTGCGATTTGTGCCAACAGCGGCGCGATCGCCACGTTTGCAAGCGGACTTCCCAACATCATGATCGGGACGGCAGCGGGAATTCCGTACATGCAATTTTTGAAGGTCTCGCTTCCTTACGCGGTAGTCAGTCTGTTCATTGCGATCGCCTTCTTGCGATTCTTTTTTCGCCATGACCTGCCCTGGAAACAATCGGCCGAACAAAAGGCTGCGTTGCGAGACCAAATCGAAACGTTTGATCCATGGGCCTTGGTCGAGGATCGCAAGATCCTGTTGCGAAGCGCGACGATCTTGATGTTAACGGTGGTGGGTTTCGCGCTCGCTCAACAACTTGGCGTAGGAATGGACTTCATCGCGATGGTTGGCGCAACCGCTGCGTTACTGTTTGCCGGCAAAGGAGTCGAGGATGCAATTCACAAAGTAAATTGGACGGTAATCCTGTTCTTCATGGGATTGTTTGTCATCATCGGCTGCGTAAAACAGACCGGAGCACTCGGTTGGGTGGCCGAGCAAGTGATTGCATTGTCGGGTAACGAATTGTCGTTGCTGGTACCACTGCTAGGCATTTTTTCGGCAGTGGCCAGTTCGATTGTCGACAACATCCCCGTCGCGGCCACGTTGATTCCGATCGTCCAAGACATTTCCGGCGATGCGGTTCCCGCCGAACCTCTATGGTGGACGCTGATTATCTGCTGCAACCTTGGTGGCAATGGAACGCCGATCGGGTCGATCTCGTGCGTGATTGCGATTTATGCATTGAAACGCGAAGCAGGGGTGCATGTCGGCTGGGGAACGTTTCTAAAGCTTGGCGGCAGCATCATGTTAGTGCAAGTTGCCGGAGCAATCGTGTACGTGCTCCTGGCCTACAACCTTGGCTGGATCCCCGACTTGCCAAATCTCGCTCATTGACGAAGGAAAAAAGATGAACAACGAATCAGAGTCCAAGGACTTGGATCGCGAAGTCGACGCTTCGATGCGAATGTTCGAGCGGTCCAAGGTTGGCAATGCCGCCTCCATCACACCGGTGGTCCCCGCTCGTGTTTTGTGGGTACTCGACGGATCCCCGCAAGACGAAACGGGATTAGCATCCGCCCTTTACTTGCGACAACGCTTTAACGTCGAGACACTCGTCCTGGATGCCAGAGACGACGCTAGCGGCGAATCCGAAATCGCAGCAAGCATGGCCCAAAAGATCCCGGGGGCGCGCCCAGTCAACTCGGCCGAAGGCGAAGCCTACGAAAAGATTCTCGCATCGCTGGAGCGTCATGATGTCGATCTGGTGATCGTCCCCTGTCCCTTTGGACGCTCGTTCGAACGCATTGGGACCGACAGTGCAGGTACCGTGATCGACGTATTGCTAAGCCGTTGCCCCAAAGCCATCCTCGTCAATCGACGTGACGATCAAACGCTCGACGAGTGCTGTAAAGCGGTGTCGATGATCGTCGGCAGCGAATGTGACATGGAGCACCGAGCTGCCGCGTGGGCAATTGGAATGGCGAGCGAAAAAGCAAAGTTAACCCTCAATCTCGTCATCGAAAAAGAGCATTACGAGAACATTCGCAGCATTCTCGAAGCGATTGATCCAGACAAGCCATTTGAGCCGGAACAATTTAGCGAAGCGTTAACCAAAACGCATCAAGCAATCCATGCGGCGATGGCAAAGACCGCACGCGAACGCGGACTGACCTATAACTTGTGGCCTCAAGCGGGCGAGATCGCACCGCCCAATCCGCTGCACGACACGCACAAGATATTGCTTGTCATGCCTCTGGAAGTCGACGATCGTTTTGGTCAAGGATTTGTCCAAGACCGAATTCGTCGCAGTCCCCATCCGGTATTGGTGGTTCCAGGACATATCGCGACGAGCTAGCCAGGTCGTTTGGTAGACGCTGACGGCGCTAGCGGGCCGTTGCTTTGTTCAGTGTACTGCCGCTGCATCTCTACTGGCTCAGCATGTTGCGATACATGCTAATTCCCGCAGGGCCTACGAGTACGACGAAGATACCGGGGAAGATGAACAAAACGAGTGGAAAAATCATCTTCACAGCGGTCTTAGCTGCCTTTTCTTCTGCGATCTGACGTCGTTTAGTTCGCATCGCATCACTCTGAACTCGCAATGCGCTACCCACGCTCGATCCAAACTTGTCCGCTTGAATCAAGATCGATGCCAATTGCTTCAAATCATCCACGCCGCTTCGTTGTCCCAATGCTCGCAGCACTTCGCTACGGGGGCTACCGAACTGCAATTGTTGATTCGCCACGTGGAACTCTTCACCAATTTGACGATGACTCTTTTTCATTTCTTCGGAAACTTTACGAAGCGCTTGATCCATCCCCAATCCCGCCTCGACACACACCACCATCAAGTCCAATGCGTCGGGAAGTCCCAAGAAGATCTGCTCTTTACGTTTCTTGGCCAGATGACCAAGGGCAAATTTTGGAATCATAAACCCGAGGATCAATCCGCCCAGCAGTTTCACTAACATGCCTTGCGTCAGTCCGTCGGTGAAGATCCCCAACACCCCTCCTAAGAACAGACCGATACAAGCGATGATCAACTGAATCCCTTTGAACACCACCGGCGCGGTATCGCGACGGAATCCGGCGTTCATCAACTCGACCCGCAACGCCCCCATCTCTTTCTCGGTACCGGTCACAGTATCCTTCAGCGGTGACGTGGCCTTTTCAAGAGCGGCTGCAATTTTTGCGTTTTTGTCTCGTTTCTTGTCAGTATCGGAAAGCTCGACAGAGGCCCCTCGCGAGCTTCGCATTGCATCGAGACGTGCTTCTGCTCGCGGCTTGTCGTCGCCGCTGACTCGTCCAAGCACAACCCAAGCGACACCGGTCACCGCAATAAAAATTGCGATCGACGTTAGCGTAACAGGATCTAAGGCGAAAGCGAGAATCGTGAATGTGTTCATGATAGAAAGTTCCTTGCAGAACTCGTTCAACGAGAGGAAAAGTTCGAGTGGATTGAGTTGCAGACCGATTGAAAAACCACAGCGACATGCGTCCGTGGCGGTGATTTATAACGTTACACTTTGATGGTGATAATTTTCTTGATCATCAACGCACCCAACAACTGCGAGAACAGGGCAATACCAAGCATGTATTGACCATATTCGTCGGTGAACAACATCATGACGTAGTCGTAGTTCAGCTTTAACATCGTGATGAACAAGACGGGCGGCAGGGCAAGCAACACCGCACCACTCATTCGACCTTCGCCAGTGAGCGCTTGAATTTGACCTTGGATTTGCAGTCGTTCGCGAACCAAGTGGCTGATCTTGTCGAGGATTTCAGCCAAGTCACCCCCGGTCTGACGCTGCAAAATGATTGCCGTGGCAAAGAAGCGAAGGTCCATATTCGGAACACGAGCGGCCATTCCCTCAATTGCTTCTTCGAGCGGAATACCAAAGTTTTGCTCGTCAAACGCCCGTCCAAACTCGATCGCCAGCGGTGCTTCCATCTGCTTGGAAACCAGATCAAATCCTGCATTCAGCGAGTGTCCTGCACGGAGCGAACGGCCCAGCAACTCGAGTGCCTCAGGCATTTGGTTACCAAATTTGGTCAACCGCCGCTTGCGTTTGAAAATCAGCCACCCAATGGGCAATGTCACAAAGGCCAAACCCACAATTGGCGCCAACAAGATTGGAAGCGGCGAAACGACGGTCACAACGATTCCACCACCGACGGCAGCCAAACAAATCATCGCGAATTGCATCGCGTTAATGTTGATATCAGCTTGTTCGAGATAGTCGTTCAATCCAGGAACTTCTTCCAAGAACTTAGCCAATGGATTGGTCGCGTTCTCGCCACCATTGATTAGCAACGACTTGAAGTCTGAATCATTGCCGCCTCCTGCACCTCGGCGTGAGGCCATTGCAGCAAGCCGGTCTTCGGCAGACGTCGAGTCAGAGTTTGGCATCAGCACATTGATGGCAAACGCAACTAACGATGCAACAAAAACACCCACGGCGACAATGATGACAATTCCGCTCATGACAGCAACGCTTTAATTCTCGAGGAAGTGGTTCAGGTGTGTCCCTTTAGTGGCGATGAGACCAGGGCACTTGAATACTTTTGGTTTGTGTTTCGAACTTACTCCGTCGCTGCTTGCAAAAAATGGCACGCGGCAATGAAGACTATTTCTTAAATCGACTGGCTTCTTAAATCAGGCTTGTCGGCGACGAAACTACCTATCGACCGACAAGTCTGAGTTTGATTGATCTAACTAAGCTGGCATAA
>CAXBHV010000570.1:0-5346 GCA_963974855.1 uncultured Rhodopirellula sp.
GAAATGTTCATTGGCACGATAGTGTGCATATTGATCAAACCCACAAACGGAAATTTCTCTGTCGAGATCTCGCACTTAAACACTCGTCTTGGAAGCAAGAAAGATGAAAATGGATTTCCCATCCCTGTCATATCCCAATTCCCAATACACGGCGACGCAAATCGTAACCCCGGGCGAAAGAGCTTTCGTTCGGAATAATCACCCACCGGATTGTTTCTTGGTATTTTCAATCGACTGACACTCAATCAAGTGGAACTATCCGATGCGCCGACGGACCGGTGGTCAATGTTTACGGATGGATGCTCCTCTCCGCGATCCTCACGACCTCGACGCTATGCAAACTGAATGAAGCGACTCCCTCCAGAATCGTATGACGCCTGGCTAGCTCTTTCGGAGCCCGAGCAAGAACGCATCAAAGACGATGTATGGAACGCATATAATCGCGATCGAATTGACATTCCCTTCACCGCTCTTTCACGACTAATCGCCACCAGTGAACGACGTATCATTGACGGCGCTATCGGAACGTATCACTGCGGCGAATACCTGCTTCACGTTTACGTTCCCCAGGAAGACTTGGCGTCTTGCCCAAAGCCACTTGAACAGCGTTTTGAGGGATTTCGCGTTTATTGGATGTCGTACTCGGATCCCGACGACTACTACCGCGAGGACATCGATGTATCCAACCTCAAGCTAGTTGTGCTTGACAAACCGATTGTCGTGAATGCGAAACTGGTTGAACTACGCATGTATGTTGACGTGTTTGGTCCTAATGGTCAGCCATTGCTCGTCACCTATCCCCGAATTTATGATGGTGGATTCTCGTTTGATTTACCCGGCTTTCATCATCAGGTAGAAGACACCCATGTCGTCCTTCCGGATGGCGAAGGTGGCTGGATGCACCAGTACACGGTACGGCAGTCAGTCGGAGGCAATAAACCGGTTAACCCTCGCACGCACCGGCACGGCGGTGGCGTGTTAATGACGGTGCTTGGAATGATGCGTTTTTTTCGTTCGCTGGCGAAGGCTGACAGCGTTGAACCGACGTCGCGGTGGCGTCGGTTTTGACAGTGGAAAATCATCCCCCGCGACTCGGTCAAAGCTAACGTGCTTGCTGTTCGTGGCTGCTCGGTCGCTTGCCGCTGCCAATGGACGCAGGACAAAACTTCACGATCAAGCCATTAGTGTGCGATTCGCGTAGATTTGGGTTCTTTCTTGCTGGAACACTCATGGCCACTAATAAGCACTAATTGTTGCGCGGTCTCGCGAGTGTCGAGATGCCAGCGGTTCCGATGCGCCCGCAAATATTACCGACTCGTGAATCGACTCAGTCACTTGTTACTCGGTCCCGCTTCGGGCAGTATTCTGAACGTTCGCGATATCGGTTCGACTGGCGAATCGTCTGCCGAACGAGCTCATCGCAAGAACCAACTGCTGCACCAAAGTTTACGCTCTGACGTTACTGAAATGATTAATCTTGGCCGGCAACCTGGTTGACCCGGCCGTGCTGTTACTATTTCTCGTCTGCTTAAATGTCGTTGGCCCATCCCTGCTGACTACTACCGTTCGTCGGATTTGGCAACAAGCAATCGCAACGTGAAATCGATTCTAATCTTTGACGATGATACCACGCGGGCTAACCGCTTCTTTACGTCAATCAGTGCTAAGTCTCAGGACCTCTCACTCACGATTCAGAGAACTCCTCAGGCGTTCATCGATGCCTACTTGGTTCGACCAACAAAACCTGACTTGATCTCATTACATTGGAGCAACTTCTCGGACTCGTCAGAAACCTCCAGAACTCACGGCGGAATCGATGTCGCAAGTTTTCTCGCTGCTTGCAACGGGGCCTGTCCCGTTTTGATTCATCCATCTGATAACCTGACCGCATTGAAAATGCGTAAAATACCTCTGGACGGTGGCGGGATCGCGATTCGTTTTCGTACATTCGGGAGCGATTGGATTGAAAACCACTGGTTTCCTTACGTACGGCAGACGCTGTCTGTCTAGGATTCGTTTCGTGCCTTCAACGCATCGTTTGGTATTTCAATAAAATGACGACGAGCAGTGTGGTGCACGTGCAGACTGGCAAGGTCCGATGGACGAGCGGGGGAAAGCAAGGCAGGGATTGAGGAACCGAGGAGTGAGTCGCGAGGAGGTGCTCGCCGGGGAGCCCAATACCGACGGATTCGTTGTGTTCGCATGTCCCGATTCGTCTGTCCTTCGCTCTGGATCCCACGGCTTGATGCGTCGTGTTCGCGCGCCTCCGGAATCAGCGTTTGTAAGACAGGAAGATTGATTCGACAGAAAAATTGGAAAGACGGAAGAGCGAGTACTCTAATTATCGGTTTTCATATTTCTGTCAAACATTTTTCTGTTGGTCATTGATCGTCAGGTGACGTGGCGATCGATTGGGCTCGGGTTCGTCAATTTGCGTCGTCGGTTGGACAGTGCGTCGATCGCTGTCGCCGCTACTGCGGCTATGGTGGTGTCGACGTATCCGAAACCTCACGCTTACGCATGGGGCGATATGCTGCCGACACTACCGCGGCTCGTTCGAGCTGTTGGTTGCGATGCATTTGTCCCTTGCAAAATCTGTCTGGTGGCATCTGGCTGGCGGCGATCATTCGCGATGGTTTGCGTTCATTCGCGGGAAAACGTTTTGATGCGGTATTGCGCCACGAATCAGCCGAATTACCACGAATCCCAATGCTCGTGCAGCGGACTTGATCGCGGTGGGCAGTGCGGGGGTGATGCCCGGTTTGAAAAGTCGCCTAGGAGCCAGTTGCGCTAATATCCCCCGCTGACAATGTCGTCGACGGTTCTGAGACAATTTGGTGAACCATTGGTCTGTGCGCAATCAAACCAGCATCAAATATTGTGACACCCCAAGGTGAAATCTGTGGCAAACTTTGAACATAGAGCGTATCCTAACATCCGAGAGTCACCGTTCCATTCGCGCAAAGCCGCCAACGATCAGCAAATAGATTATGCGTACGCCGATAATCATGGCCATGTTCGTCATCGCCGGTTGCACGCTACCTTTCTCACGACCGGTGCCATCGGACGCCGAATACAAACTACGTTTCTTGTTTCATCTTCAACCGGAACAGATCAAGGACCTTCGCTTTTCGTATCACGGTGCGGTTGGCGGAGAGTATTCGATCGCGAGATTCAAGGTCGATGCGGATGCGATTTCCCAAATTAGAGCCAACACGCAACACGAAGACATTTACACGCCTGGCGAAGGATATACTGCCAATGAATTTAAGCAGAGGATCGCGATGTGCGCTCGCGGCGGTGCGATACCGAAATGGTTTGACTTTCCTTTTGACAGATCGCTACCTGTATTCATCGATAGCGGCGATTTTACTGAAGAGCATCCTGCCTATTCACACGAATGGTACATTGATGAGGATCAGGGTATCGCATACTACTTGATGATGGAGGGGTGATGACCACGTCTTCCAGGCGGCATTGCAGCACCACCGCTTGCGCCGGAGTCCGCGATATGGACTAGTTGATCGGCCCTCGTGGCCATCCGCTGAACCATATCATTCTGCCAACAATTAGATGTACCCTCACACGTTGCTCGAAACGTCATGGCCGATGATTCGCCCGCATTTCGCCTCCGACACGCACGTCATTTTCATCTCCAGCGACTTTATCATCGCAATCGCGCCCGATTTGTGATCACATTGTTAATCGCAACGCTCGCGATCCACACAAAGCACGGCGTGGCGATTTTACAAATGGTGACCTGACAGACCGAGCTCGGTGCCCCCGCCGTTCTGGCATGGAAGGAGTTACGCAGTTGAATTGGCGCGTGTGATCTGCGCTGCCGATGAATTGATTGCAACATCGTGGGGCCGATCCAGTGGTTCGCGTTGTTACCGTCAACGTTCGAAATCCTTCATTTCTTCCTGCGGCGAACAGCCCATACTCCAACGTACGCGGACAAATATTGCGCTGCCGATCGAACTTTGGTATCCTTTTGGTGTGCACTTGTTCTGAGGGTCGAGTCGACACCCGCACGAAAACAGCCACAACTATGTGGTGCGTCCGAGTTCTCGAAAATACGTGCCTGATGGTGGCTCGTCCGCTCGGACCGAGTGACCACCAACGTTATCCCACTAATATCAGTCTCAATATATTTCGCGATCATTAGTGCAGGACCGCGACTGCCCGATTCAACCCTATCTGAACTCGCCGTTTCTGCCATGAACCCATTTGCCGGTCCAACACTTGTCGTTTGCTCTACCGCTCTACTGATAGCTGGCGCGTATCATGATCATTCAGACACAGGGCTTTTCCTCTCCGCCTGCGGTGCGGTCATTGGCTTGCTCGGATTGTTTTTCTGCTTTCGTAAATCGGATATGGGTTCGTCCAGTTCTAAGCACGACTAGCCGAGCTCTGGAATCAAGCGTCAACCGCACGGCTGTTCAAATGCCTGATTCGTTCGCGGTCCGTTGCTGCTTGCCGTTCGCGATTCGCTACAATCTGCTGATTCGGCGGACAAGCGGTGCGGTCACCCACACTCGACCCAAGCCGGCAGATAGCCATGCGATGGTGACGGAGCGGCAGTCGTCGCCGTTTTCGTCTGCTTGCATGCCCACTGCCGCCGCCCGCAAACATCTACCTTTCCTCAACTGAAATTATCGTGACGGCATGACCTCCGCACATCTCGTTTGCCACGATTGCCAATTAACGCTGCACCTCGGCGTAATCAAATACGCCGCTGACGAGAATCGGATTGGTTTTTCCCACGGGAAATACTCACCGTCGGAATTGGCGGCATTGATCGAAGCGTTTCTCGCTGTACATCTTGAGCACGATGTCGAGACCTACGCCGAGCAAAACTTCGACACGCAAGATTGGTCGCGATATACTGCACTTCGGCCAATGCCGACGGTGTCAGCCGAGTTCGCGTCGATCGACACGATAACTGTTGGCCCCATTGTGGTTCGCATTGAACCGCACGACGGCCCATCCAATGACCTGTGAAATCACAGCGACGGGCAACCCTCACGTGCAACGGAGCACGCTAATTGAGCGAATGGGTCGTTAAAAACTTTTCCTCGCGTCCCCCGTGACGCGTGCCGTTATCGGACAGAGACCACGATGAGCTTGGAGCGACGTGAACAACTTGAACGCAAGGCCGGACGTCGACTCTCTGTTGCGTTTCGAAAGGTCATTAAGAAGTCGAATCCAACGGCGATTGACATCGAGATGTTCTGGCCACCGGACCACAAAGGCATTAAATTCCTCGTCCAAGCCGATCGCCACGACATTGACTGGAATTTCACGATACCGACCGCTCATTGGCAAATTCCAAGTGACCCGGAA
>CAXBHV010000571.1:0-5339 GCA_963974855.1 uncultured Rhodopirellula sp.
GGACGAACCGAATATCGCTGGCACGCGAAATCGCGAGCGGCCAATGCGTCTGCGATTACCCCTGCTTCGCTGGGTGATCCATCCATGCCACCAAAACCTCGATATTCGGCGACGAAAACATTTGCGTTTAGCTGATCTCCGAGCCTCGCTGCGGTTGCACTTTCGCGAGCCGCCGTGATGCCATTGCCGTGGAAATACACGAGTGTGTGCTCTGCGTTTTCACGTTCGTAGAGTTGACCAGTCAAGGTGATGCCGTCGGCTGATTCATAGTCAACCGCAACCACTCCCGCTGCGGATTGCGGCGGAATGTTCATGAACGCGCCGGGGTATACCAGTCGGGTTTCCATGGCGACCATAAAGACCAGGATCGTGGCGTACCCGATCGCGACGATCCTAGTGGATGCGACCAAGAATCGTTTCAGTCGACTGCGGCGAGGTTTTGGCAAATCGGGAGGTTCCATCTCCACGGAGTCGTCAGTGTCATGAGTTTTCATCGGCTGAACCTAACGGCGGAATCGGCTGCGGGCGTAATCGATGATCATCCACTGCATTACGACCAGGACCAATGGCATCGTAAACAGGATGAACTGAGACGCTTCGGCATTCTTGGCCCAAATCGGGAAATTAGACTCCGCAGCGGTCAGCAGTGCCATAACGAATGAGGCGTTGAAAAATAACAGCACGCACGTCACCACGACGGAGCCGAGCGTGGCGGCGCAGCCCAGCAGTCTTGGACTGGCGGCACGACCGCTGGCGTCTTGCTGGTTCTCGGGCGTTGGCGCGGACGCACTCACGAGCAGGCTCTCTGAGGGAAGCACTTGGCTTGACAGGTGAAATTACAAAAAATCCGACACTCGGACGGAACGAATGAGTTGGCGATTCTAAACACTTTCTCGATGTCTGTGGTGGGAGATGACGCCGTACAAGGAATTGCCGAGGCCCCCCATTCTACTGCGAAGCTCAAGCCGCCTCGTCAAAACGTCCTTTCGCGCTTTATGATGACCGCTCTAGCGAATGTTTTTGAATCCCGCAATCGACGAAGTGAAACCGATGACCCAGTACCGCACCGAACATGATTCCATGGGCGACGTTCAAGTGCCCGCCGAGGCCTATTACGGAGCCCAGACTCAGCGAGCTGTCGAAAATTTCCCGATCAGCGGTTGGGAATTAATGCCATCAATGATCTCGGCCATGGGATTGGTCAAATTCGCTTGTGGCGTTGCCAACCGAGATCTGGATAAATTGACAGGGAGCGGGAAAAATCCGCTCACCGACGCCCAAGTCAAAGCGATGCTGCAAGCGGCTCAAGAGGTTGCCGATGGCCAGCTCGCCGACCAGTTCCCCATCGACGTTTTTCAAACGGGATCGGGAACCAGCAGCAACATGAACGTGAACGAGGTGATCAGCAATCGTGCGATCGAAATCGCAGGTGGCGATCGATTGGGCACTGAAAAACTGATTCATCCCAACGACCATGTGAACATGGGCCAAAGTACGAACGATACGTTTCCCACAGCGATCCACGTGGCGACGGCGATTCAGATTCAAACAAAACTGCTTCCGGCACTTCGCAAAATGCATGCGTCGCTTGCCGACAAGGCGAAACAGTGGGACAAGATCATCAAGATCGGCCGCACTCATTTGATGGACGCAACGCCACTTCGTTTGGGCCAAGAATTTGGTGGATTTGCTCGTCAATTAGAGTTGTCGATTTCGCGAGCCGAAGCAGCTCGTGATGCGGTTTTGGAATTGGCCGTCGGTGGTACGGCGGTAGGCAGCGGCATCAACACGCATCCTGAATTCGGTGCTCGTGTTGCCAAGGAATTGGCGAACAAGACGGGCATCGCGTTTGTCGAAGCGGTGAATCATTTCGAAGCTAACGCAACGCGAGACGCTTTGGTGCATTCACATGGCGAATTGAAATGCATCTCGCAAACGTTGTTCAACGTTTCCAACAGTATTCGATGGTTGGGCAGCGGTCCACGCTGTGGATTCTTTGAAGTCCAATTGCCAAGTCGGCAACCCGGCAGCTCGATCATGCCTGGAAAAGTCAACCCCGTAATGTGCGAGTCGATGATGCAGTTGACCGCTCGCGTGATGGGCAACGACACCTGCATCACGGTCAGTGGTGCGTCGGGGGGCAATTTCCAGCTGAACATCATGATGCCAGTGATGGGGCACACGATTCTCGAATCCATTCACTTGTTATCGAGTGGCTGCGATGCGTTTGTTGAATTCTGTCTCGAGGGAATGGAAGCGAACGCCCAGGCGTGTGAAGCATCGGTCGAGAAGAGCCTGTCGATGTGCACCAGTCTGAATCCGTTGATTGGCTACGAGCAAGCCGCGAAATTAGCCAAGGAAGCATTCGCGTCGGGACAAACGATTCGTGAACTGTGTCGTGAAAAGGGAATTTTGCCTGAAGACACGCTGACTGAAGCACTCGATCCTTGGAAAATGACCGAGCCCCAGGCGTGATCGTCCGTCTGGTATGCTGGTGAAACGAAACGCTTTTCCGAACTTTTCTGACGGTCGATATCCGAATGCTTGAAGTCCGTTCGCTCGTTAAAACTTTTTCGCTCGATGACGGCGAAGTGCGCGCGGTGGACGACTTGTCGTTGACGGTGCCACGGGAAGAGGTCTACGGATTGCTGGGGCCCAACGGAGCGGGCAAGACGACAACGCTGCGAATTATTCTCGGGTTGCTTGAACCCGACAGCGGCTACACGGCGGTCGACGGGATTCACACTACGATCGATCCAATCGCAGTGAAGTCGCGATTGGGATTTGTTTCGTCCAATGACGGCGTTTATCCCTGGCTGAGTGTTCGCGAGATGTTGTTGTATTTCGGCGATCTCTACGCCGTTGATCCTGATGTCGCCGCGACTCGCGCCGAAGAGCTCGCAAAGCTGATGGGAATCGAGCATTTGCTCGATCGTCGTGCCGGCACACTTAGCACTGGACAACGCCAACGCGTGACGTTGGTGCGTGGTTTAATTCACGATCCCCCGGTGATGTTGTTGGACGAACCGACGCGTGGCTTGGACGTCGTCGGTGTGCAAACGATTTTTGAATATATCGGACATTTACGGCAAGCTGGAAAAGCGGTAATCGTGTGTACACACCGACTCGATGAAGCGGAGCGATTGTGCGATCGATTTGGCTTGTTGCATCAAGGTCGATTGGAATACGAAGGTGACATGAGTGAGCTGCGGCAAGCCACCGGTCGCGAACACCTTGTGGATATGTTTGTCGACTTGATGAACGGCGAGGCGGCAGCATGAGCGGACACGTGATGAAGGGGCGGATCCTACGGCTCTGTCAAAAAGAACTGCGTGAAACGATCCGTGACCGACGGACCGTGATGACGTTGTTGATCATGCCGCTGCTGTTGTATCCGCTGCTGAGCATGGCGCTGAATCGATTTTTGTTGACGTCCGGTGCTCGGCCCACCAATGTGTTTCTTGTCGGAGTGGCAACCGAACGCGAAGGCGAACTGCTGCGGTCGTATTTGGACGATCCCCAGAGTGCTCCACCGGATTCGGTCGCAAAATCGAGCGGAGGTGGGATCGCTGAGTTTGATATCCGCTTGAGCGAAGAGATCGATCCGGTCGATGCGTTGTACGCGAATCAAATCGATTTGGCCGTTGAAATCAAGTTCGAAGAACCACCGCAGGTGATCATCACGGCGTTTCGTGGTGATGGTGGCAGTCAAAATGCGCGTCGTGTCTTAGTCGAACGATTGCAGTGGTTACGATCCAACTTTGCCCAACAAGTGGCGAAGATGTTGGCGCCTGATTACCGCCCTCCGGCCGACATTGTTGTGGACGAAATTGGACAAGAGGACGAGATGCCGCTGTTGGCAACGATTGTGCCATTGGTGTTGGTTTTGATGACGATTACTGGAGCGGTCTATCCGGCGATCGACTTGACCGCCGGGGAACGAGAACGCGGTACGATGGAATCGTTGATGGCGTCGCCGGTACCACGATTTTATGTGCTGTTTGCCAAATATATCGCGGTTGTGATCGTGGCGTTATTGACGGCGATGATCAATTTATTAGCGATGTTCACGACGCTGTGGGTGTCGGGGATGATGCGATTTTTAACCGGCGATGACGCGTTTCCGCTAGTTGCCGTGCTGCAAATCTTGGGGTTGTTGGTGCTGTTTAGCGGATTCTTTTCCGCACTGCTGTTGTGTTTGACAAGCTTTGCCAAGTCGTTCAAAGAGGCTCAGGCCTACTTGATTCCCGTGATGCTACTGGCGCTTGCGCCCGGGATGTTGTCGCTGATGCCGGGTGTTGAGTTGAGCGGGCCCTTGGCAATTGCACCACTAATTAGCATCGTGTTGTTGGCTCGCGATCTGCTCGCCGGAGTGTTCCATCCCGTGGGCGCGTTGGCGGCAATTGTCAGTACGATCGGTTATGCCTCGGCCGCATTGGCGGTGGCGTCGCGTTTGTTTGGCAACGACGCGGTGACGCGGACAAGCGAACAATCGATTGGTTCGTTCTTTCATCGACCTAAGAAAATGACGCCGGTGCCGAGCGTCGAGTCGGCGGCGTTGATGTTGTCGCTGTTGGTGCCGATCTATTTTGTTGGCTCCAACGGGTTGATGCGGTTCTTGCAGATCTTTGGCGATTCGGTTTCTTTGTCGGCCAAGTTCTGGTTGAACATCCTGACGTTATTGTTGACGTTTGGCCTGGTGCCATTTGTCGCTACGTTTCTCGGACGCCATCGCTATCGCAGCACGTTCCGATTGCAGATGCCTCCGATGCTCAGTTTTGTCGGAGTGGCGTTGATCGGAATGGGAGCTTGGACACTTGCACACGAAGCTTTTGTGATTGCCGAAGCGATCGGAATCGGAGGCCTGAGTGACGAACGAATCGAAGAGGCGTTGGGACAATTGGCGGCATGGAAACAAGTGCCGCCGTGGTTGTTGCTATTGACGTTTGCGGTGGCCCCGGCGGTGATCGAAGAGTTGTGCTTTCGCGGATTTTTGTTCTCCGCGTTCTTGCGAGTGATGTCACCCGCACGCACGATTGTGCTGACGGCAGTCTTGTTTGGTTTGTTCCATGTGTTTACCGGCAACGCCCTGTTGATTGAGCGGTTTATCCCGACCACGCTGCTGGGATTGATCTTAGGCTGGATCGCCTATCGCACTGGCAGTGTGCTGCCGGGCATGCTGATGCATCTTGTACATAACGGGCTGCTGGAGATAGTCGCGCGTTATCATGAACACTTCCAGTTTTTCGGAAGTGGCTTAGACGATCAAGCTCATTTGCCGCTGATGTGGCTGGTCGTCGCCAGTGCGATCGCACTGGCAGGGGCGGCAATCGTGTGGG
>CAXBHV010000572.1:0-5327 GCA_963974855.1 uncultured Rhodopirellula sp.
AGCGTCGATCCGAGTTGCTCGTAATTTTGACTCCGATGCTGGTCACCGGCGAAGAGGATTTGGACTACGTCAAAGCGACCGAATCTAGCCGCATGAGCTGGTGTTTGGCCGACGTGGTTGAAATGCATGGAGACGTTGGTCTCGATGGTGGCTATGGATTGTGGGGACCCGCGACTGGCGGCACAATCTATCCCGACTTGCAACCTACCGTTGACCAATTCAACGAAGGTCAAATCATCAACGGACAAGGATTTGGTCATCCAGGAAACGCGAATCCCTCTTCGGTGATTATCCCAGACCATTCGACGATGATCGATGCAGGAACATCTCCCGCAGATTCGTCCGCGATCTACGAGTCGATGTCGGTTCCTGAGCATTCGATGCCGCGAGGGATTTCGCCAACGCAGTCCAATCGTTCGCAGCCGATGGGCACGCCGAACATGGCATCGCCCCAGCAACCGACTCCGGCTGTCAGCGGGCAACCGTTGACTTCCAACGGCAAGTCCTCGGAAATCCAATGGCAATCGCCACCGAGTGGATTGACGCCAGGGAAAAACGGTTCAAATCTTCCTCCGATTACCGGGCCGGCGTTGAATCCCTATACCCAATCTGCAGTGCAGTCAGGTTCGAATCAAGTCAGTTGGATGCAGACCGCAAACGCGAGTCAGGCGATTGATTTCGCGTCGGCATCGAGTGACCGTCCGCAACGACTCGGGGCCGTTGATACCAGTGCAAAACAAGGCACTGAGATGGAGCAAGCCCCAGCCAATCGCGGCGACAACTCGTACCCCGTTCAAACTCTCCCCAGCATTTCCCCGCAGACATGGATTCGATAATGACTTTACTGAATAACGCATCCTCTGCCGTCGAGAATCGCCGGCGTAATCGAGCCACCCTGATCGGCCGTTTGTCAATGCATGCGATTGCTTCGGTTGCGGTTTGCTCCGTGATCGGTTGTATCACTGTGGGACCTGACGGGGAACGCGTCAAGAAACCTGGCAGTTCATTCGCAGAGAAAATGCCATGGTCGAAAAAGAAAGATACAGCCCCGGAACCGTATCCAAAACCAGTCAAGATGGCTGCGACTTGGACACCGGATACCCTGGTGCAAACAAATCGGACTCCGACGCGAGGCTTTGGCGGTCGCATCTTTTTCTACAATGAAAAATCGCACGCTGTGCCTGTTGACGGTACACTCGTCGTTCATGGTTTTGATGACCAAGCGGACTCGTCTGAGAAAGCGACCAAGCGGTTTGAGTTCACACCCGAACAGTTTACACGTCACTTTAGTCAGTCCGATCTCGGTGCATCCTACAGCATCTGGGTGCCTTGGGATGCGGTGGGTGGCGATGCACGGCGAATATCGCTTGTCGCCTCGTTCAAAACCAAAGAAGGCGTAACAGTCCAGGGAGTTCCTGCGACGGTCATGTTGCCAGGAAAAGAGTCGCCCGAAATGGCACTTGCCAAAGCGACCACCAAGCTTTCGCCTCAATATCAGGAATACCGGGATGCTGCGACCTCGATCAATACGCGTACGTCCGGGTTGACCACCACGACGATCCAGCGTCGCTCGAGTCGGACTCCGTTGCCGGCAAGCGTCTCGCCTGTTCAGGATTTCCGCAACGCGATGTTGACAGAAAACTCGTCAACACCTTCGGCGGAAATCCAAATGGCCGCCCGTCCGAATGAAGACAGGGTTCTGCCCGCAAGTGCGACGATGCCAACAAGGTAACGAACGACAAGCAACATTGGCGTAGCCACGCTCGCCAGAGCGTGGATTTCACCAAATGTTTACTTGCAAACTATTTCGCTTCCGTCCGGGCTTGTCCCGGCGGAGCGCCAACTGGTGGCTACCCCTAACTCACACCCAATTCCCCCTCGCCCTATTTCCCACGAATCGCTTGCGGCGATTCGTGGGAAATAGGGCGAGGGGGCGCGTTTGCGGGCCGTCCTTGTAGCCGACAGTTGTGATCCCGCCGGGGCAAGCCCGGAGCGGAAATCATTGCTAACAATTCCGTGTAGATGAATGAGGCTGACGCCGTCGGCTCAATGATACTGTCTGGGCATGTCGTTTCTAATGCCGGCCAAGTCAGACGAACTTTTAATGAAAAACGCGGCGAACCATGGGTTCGCCGCGTTTTTTTTGGGAATCCTGCTACGGATTCAGGCTAAATCTTCGGGAATGGATTAGGCATTTTGCCTTGATACCGTGCCTGAGCAAACTCGCGATACCAATCCGCAGTCGACTGCAACCACTCGCGTTTCAGCTTGTCGTTTGGTGGATCAATCGATTCAATTCGATTGGCAAACTGGTGCATCGTTTCGTGACCGTCCCGGACCAATGCCAGACGTTTCAACCGTCGATCCATCTTTCTCAGCATCTTGCGGCTAGTCGTGTCGGTTGGATCAGCAACGTGAATCGCGACGCGGCGCGAGCGTCTCCACACCATCACCGACAGAACCAAAAACATCGGTGCTTGGAGAATTCGAAAGATCGCCAACAACGGGTTGTTCGCACGAATTGAAACGATGAATGCGTTGATGGACGACACGACGGAACTCGCGATCGATTCTTCTTCGCGTTGCGACGACCAAGTCAACGCCGATTCTTCCGACTTCGATGAATCGACACTGAGGGTCGAGTAGCGGTGCCCCGGAGTGGATTCGACCGGAAACCACGTTCGTGTTTTTGCGTCGTACGCTTCCGCCCAAGCGTGAGCATCGCGGTTGCGGGCAACCCAGAATTCATTGTTCGGTTCCATCTCGTCAACGACATAGCCTGTAACGTAACGAGCCGGTATCCCCTGGGATCGCAACATCGCGACGGTGCCCGAGGCAAAATACTCGCAATGTGCCGAATGCCGTTCTTCGAAAAAGTACAACAAGGGATCAGCACGACTCGGAGCAGGAGGCGGATTCAATGAATAGTCGAAATTCATAAGGAAGAACTGAACGACCTTGTCAGCCTTCTTCCGCACATCCGTCTCGTTCCCACAAATTTCGTACGCGAGCGGCTTGATGACCCGATTCAATCGGTTGGGGACATGAGTCAGAAGTTGCAATCGAATCAGGTCGAGTTCGTCTTTAGGGGGCTCCGATGCAACCGCAATTACATAGGGGTTGGTGACGTCGATACCATGCTCGATCATTCCGTGATGGTTGAGTGCCAGACTGCTGCTGTGGGCTTCGATCCAGCGACTGCCCAAAGGCATGAAAACGGTGGTGCCTTTGAAAGGAATGTTGCGAATTTCGATCGTTTGAACTTGCTCGGTCGTGCTTTCCGCGAGAGTGAAACGTCGCAAAACTGCGGTGCGACTGCTTTTTAGCATCGTCAATGCCGGACCTGAGGGATCCAACATGCGACTCATCAACGAAGTTTGATAGGCGGCGTTAGCGATAACTTGGGGCGTCACCACGTGCCAATGTCGGTTCTCGTAATAATCGAACGCCGTTCCTCGCAAATAGCCCGGCGAGTTATTTGAAAACACGCATAACGCGACTTCATCAGGACTCGCGGTCTTGTTATTGCGGATCGACCCAATCGTGGAACCGTACACGTAGCGAGTTCCAGAGACTGCCAAGTTGCTGAAGGTCGTGTCGAGTGTGTTCTTCAAAGTCGACTGGATCCTTGATTGTACTTGCGGCAGCGTCGCACTTGTCGCCTGAGCGATCGCACCGGTCACGATCACGATCGCCGACAGCGTTAATGCCGAAAGCACCATTCCGGTGCGGTTTTGAGGCTCGGCGACCAACGAGTTCCTGGCGATTGCGTTGGAATGCCGCCGGGCTATCCCCCCATCCCCACTGCTTGATTGAGAGGTTTTGTTCCAGAACGCCCCTCGAGCCAAAATACACTGCGATGCGATCGCGTAGCCAAGGCAGACACAGAAGGCGATGGTAGTTTGGCCTGCATCGCTCTTACTAACGCCCCCCGCCGCGACGCTTAACAGTACCGCGATCAAGCCAAGCACCAGCATCAAGCCATGTCCATCGGCGCGACGCACGACCCACAAAAAGGCAATCCAAGCCAATGCAGTGTGCGCCAGAACATCCGCTCCCATCCCGAACGGATTGACCGATTTCATGGCCAAATACGGCATCGCACGTACAAAGGAAAAGGTCGCGATGCAAATGAGCCCAGCGATGAACAGGAACGGACGCGATCGCCACCACGAGCGTCTCAGGGATCCGTCCGACGCGCGATAGTGTTTTTCAAGCAAATACTGGATCGTCGCCGCCGAAGTCGCCAGCAAAATGATGACGGTCAGCATCGTCCAGGTCTCGAATGTATTCGCGGCAAAAGCCCCGAGCATCAAAAACAAAACGACGATCGTCCACTGTTGACGCGACAACATTCCGTCCATGACTCCTGTGATCAGGTTGCTTGATTGATGCCGGTAAAACGGCGGCCATCGCTATTCTACAATAAAAGTGCCATGGGGTGACGTTCAGCGGACATCTTACTCAGCACCATTGTCGGTCGCGGCAAACCGCCAAAATCTCGTCGCTGACCTGTTCGATCGACTTGTCCGTCGTATCGACCTGAGCGTTCGCCGCGTCTTCGTAGTGGGGTTGCCGCGTCAGCAGCAACTGACGAATCTCGTCGAGATGCCCCAGTGGGGTCAACGCAGGTCGATTCGCCGTGGTCCCCGTGTCGGCGGCGATTCGCATTGCCAGAGTCTCGGCGGTCGCAATCAACCAAACGCATTGTCCACTCGATTGAATCAGCTCGCGATTGGACTCACGCAAGATCGCACCTCCGCCAAGTGCAACCACCGCCGGCGGTTCCGTCGCAACTACACTCAACATCTCGGATTCGAGGTCTCGAAAACCTTGCTCACCCGAGTCGGCAAAAATTTCACGAATACTACAGCCAGCATGACTTTGGATTCGTGCATCAAGGTCGATGACCGGACACCCTATCGCCGCTGCCAATCGGGTTGCGACAGACGTTTTCCCCGTTCCACGATATCCGGTTAAATAAAGGTGTTTCAACAAGGGACGATGGATCAATGCGTGGTAATCGTGTTTGGAAAGTGGAGAGATGAAAGGTCTGTCAATTCCATTACTTGGCCTGGCTGCCTCCGACGAGTTCACCATCGTACTACGCATTCAATTTCACGTACACTAAGCAGTTAAACAAATGTCGGTTAGGTCCGACGTGATCACGCCCGATGATTTTTTGTTACCCTGCATTGATCACCGCCACTGGTTCCCAGGCTCCTGCCCAACGCGGTGAACGATTTTTATGCTGGAAATTCCAGCATTTGCGTTTCGTAGCTACGCTCGCCAGAGCGTGGATTGTTGGCGTCCATTGTGAATCACCA
>CAXBHV010000573.1:0-5319 GCA_963974855.1 uncultured Rhodopirellula sp.
CCATGTGGTTGCTTGGCACCCATGCTCCGACTACGACCGCCGATTCGGTGATCAAGTCCGGCGGCGGCGACAAAGATCCCGTTGGCGAAACTTTTAAGCTGCCTGCGCTCGATGGCGAAGGTCTAAGTAGTTTGGAAGCGGGGCTGTCCAGTGACGACGATGCCGATACGAACTCGGTCCAACTGACTCCTGCGACCAGCGGCGACGCTGCGGATGCGGAAGAAACTGCCACGGAAGAAGCTAGCAGCGAAGCGGCTGCGGATGAAGCTGCCGCAGCACCCGCAGCTGACAGTGACGGCGACAAGTAGACTGCATGAGCTCTGTTATCCCTGAAAATGCTCGCAGCATGACTGGTCAAGGTCATGCGTCGCTGCAAACGGATCTTGGTACGTTTGTGGTGGAGGTGCGCACTGTCAACAATCGCGGTTTCAAATGTGTCCTGCGATCAAGCGATTCATTGTCAGCGATTGATTCACGCGTCGAATCGCTGGTTCGCAAATTGATCCATCGCGGCAGTGTGAATCTATCGGTGACTTGGAAGCGACCTACCTCCGAAACACTGCCGCAAATCGATCAGCAGGTTCTCGGGGCGTACTTCGAGCAGCTGCAGAAAGCCAAGGCCTCGTTTGCCGGCGATGGCGCGACGATCGATCTGGCTCAACTTGCCATGTTGCCTGGCGTAGTGGTCCCAAGGTCTCAGGACCGCAGCGACAATGCTGCGGTTTGGGAGGCGGTTGAGCAGGTGATTCGCGATGCCGTGGACAGTCTGGATCAGATGCGAGCTCACGAAGGCGCTCACATGGCGACGAGTCTGCGAGCTGATTGTGATGTGATCCGCCAGCATGTTGATCAGATCGCCGAGCTTGGGCCACGAAGCGTCGACACTTATCAGAAGCGTTTAGAGACAAAGATCCAGCGGGTATTGGCTCAGCACGAGATCGAAGTGCCGATGATCGATCTGTTGCGTGAAGTTCAGATCTACGCCGATCGTGTGGACTACAGCGAAGAGATCACGCGGCTGGGCAGTCATTTGCAATTGTTCGAGCAAACGCTTTGCGGAAACGCGTCCGGCAGCAATCAAGCGGGTGGTAACGGCGAAGCGGCGGGCGATCCTGAGCCCTCGGGGCGTAAACTCGAGTTCATCGTTCAGGAAATGTTGCGTGAAACAAACACGATTGGCAGCAAGGCCTCGCAGACGGAAATTTCGGGGCATGTAGTCGAGATCAAGTGTGCAATCGAACGGATGCGAGAATTGGTTCAAAATCTCGAGTAATCCAGCGAAGGCAAAACATGAATTTGGAAGGACGTGGTCGGCTGATCATCATTTCCGGTCCGAGTGGAGCGGGTAAATCGACGGTCGTGCGCCGTTTGCAAACCGAATGTCCGTTACCGTTACGAACGAGCATTTCCGCGACCACGCGAAAGCCGCGACCGGGGGAACAGGACGGAGTGGACTACTTTTTCTTGGACCACGAAGAATTTGAACAGCGGCGCCAGGCGGGCGATTTTCTAGAGTGCAAAGAGGTTTTTGGACGTGGGCACTGGTATGGGACTCTGAACGAACAGGTCGCCACTGGTCTGGATGCTGGCCAATGGGTTATTTTGGAGATTGATGTCCAAGGCGCCCTGGCAGTTCTCGATCACAAAGAATTCAACCCGATTACACTGTTCATTCACCCCGGCGGGACGGAAGAGCTCGAACGGCGGCTTCGCACACGCGGGACCGAGTCCGAGGAAGCGATTGCGGCGCGACTTGAAACCGCCTGCCGCGAGATGCAGTTCATGCATCGTTATCAATACGAAATCATTAATGGGTCGGTCGATCGAGCCGTCTCGGAAATCTGCCAAATTCTGAAAGACCAAAAGGAAAAACAACCATGCTCGAAGAGCTAAAAGAAGAAGAGATCGTCAACAAGGTCGGTGGTCGCTTTAAATTGAGCACCCTGATTCAAAAACGCTTGGTTCAATTGAACCAAGGCAGTCGGGCGCTCGTGAATGTCGACACGCACGACAAGATGACGATTGTGTTGCAGGAAATCATGCAAGACAAAATCGTTTTAAACATGGATAACGAAATCCAGTCGCTCGAAGACCTGACTGCGGCTGCGGATGCCGCTTCGGACGGTCCTGATTTGGATGCGTCGGATCTATGAGTAAGCAGAGGCGGGCAATCTTGCTCGCCGTCGGAGGGGGAATCGCAGCTTACAAGGCGGCGACCGTTTGCAGTCGGCTCGTTCAATCGGGCTACGATCTGCGTACGGCAATGACCTCATCGGCATCTCAGTTTATCGGCGCCGCCACGTTTGCGGCGCTCTCCGGAAAAACGGTCGCTCAGGGTTCATTTGATCCTGAGCGATTTCCGTTAGGGGCCCACATCGAGTGGACTCGCGATTTGGACTTGTTGATCGTAGCTCCGGCAACAGCGAATCTTTTAGCAAAGTTTGCCTCGGGGCTCGCCGACGATCTTATTAGCACGCTGTACTTGCAAGCGGAATGTCCGGTCTTGTTAGCGCCAGCCATGAGTGCTTCGATGTGGAGCAAGCCGTCGGTCCAGCGGAACGTCGAAACCTTGCGACGTGATGGATGTCATTTTGTCGGTCCCGAGTCAGGTTGGCTCAGTTGTCGCGTTCGCGGCGAGGGGCGGATGGCCGAACCCGACACCATTATCGAAGCAGCGATACAGCGGATGCCTTCCTCTTAGGCGGCTTGCACGATGTTTGAATCAACCTCTAACTCTTTGCTGCGTTTCGCGGTTCGAGCCAAACCATGACTGTCTATGTTTTCGGGCATCGCAATCCCGATACGGATGCGATTTGCAGTGCAATCGCCTACGCTGATTTTCTGAAGAAAACGACGCGTCCTGATGCTGTCGCAGCCTGCTGCGGGGCTCCGAATCAACGAACGGAGTTTGCCCTTCGCAAGGCCAAGTTGCCGCCGCCTCGGATCATCATGGACGTGCGTCCCGAAATCGAGGACGTCTGCCAACGGGACGTGGTGTTCGCACGCCAATGCGAAGTGTTCTACGAAGTCTATCAGCGAATGAAAGAGCACGGACTGCGTGCGATTCCGATCGTTGACAATAACGACGAGGTCGTGGGCATCGTCACGCTGCTAGAACTACTCGAGTTGGTCCTTCAAGGCGGCGTCGATCCGATTCATTCACGCGAGGTTTGCAGCAATCTTACCAAGGTCGCCTCGGTGCTCGGCGGCACATTCCAACATGCCGTTGATCCCGATCGAACCGACGAATTCGTGGTCACGGTCGGCGCGATGAGCGCCGAGGGGTTCACTCAGCGGATGAACCAATTTCCGGCAGATCGGTTGTTGGTCGTCAGCGGTGATCGGCCGACGATTCAATTGCCTGCGCTCGAGCGTGGGGTTCGCGCAATGGTGATTGCCGGCGGCTATGAATTGTCGAGCGGCTTGTTGCACTTGGCTCAAGCCCGCGGCGTCTCGGTCATCATCAGCCCGTATGACACGGCGACGACCACGATGCGAATCAAGGCGGCACGGTTGATTGATTCCGTGATCGATCGTGACTTCATTTCGTTATCGGCGAAGATGCCAGTGGCGGCGGCACGCCAGCAGATTTTTCGTTCGGCACAAACCGTCTTTCCGGTGCTCGACAACGGAAAACTGTTTGGAGTATTGAGCAAGAGCGACTTGGTGAATCCGCCGATGCCTGAGTTAGTATTGGTCGACCACAACGAATTGTCGCAAGCAGTGCAGGGAGCCGAGGACGCAATCATCACCGAGGTGCTTGACCATCATCGATTAGGCGGATCGCTTAAGTCGTCCAATCCCATTCGCTTTACTTTGGAACCGGTCGGGTCGACTTGCACTCTCGTCGCTCGGATGTTCCGTCACGCCAACTTGCAGCCTTCCGCTGGCGTCGCCCTCTGCATGGCGTCGGGCATTATTAGTGACACCCTGTATTTGAGATCGCCAACGACCACCGATGTGGACCGGGATATCCTGGAGTGGCTGCAGCAGTTTTGTACGCTTGATTTGGAAGCGTACGCGACCGAGTTCTTTGAAGTCGGATCGGCCTTGCGATCCGGAGAAGCGGAACGAGTGGTGCGCGAAGACTGCAAGGAATTCGAAGAGGCGGGAGTCAAGTTTTCAATCTCGCAGATCGAAGAGATTGGCTTCGACCTGTTCTGGGAACGCAAGGGTGAGCTTGTTTTGGCGCTTGAACGCCTCGCGAAAGACCATAACCTCGATTTTTCAGCGTTGTTGGTTACGGATATCTCCAGCAACGGCAGCTTGTTGTTGATGAGCCGGGAACCCGAGGGGTGGGACGAGATCAACTACCCCGAGCTCGAAGAGAACCTTTACGAGCTCGAAGAGGTGGTCAGTCGCAAAAAACAACTGCTGCCGTTGATCATCAGCTTGCTCGATTCCGCCCCCTCATCTGACTGAGTCAAACTCGAATTTCAATGACATTGTTCTTGCCTTCTCGGCTTGGGAGTCCCTAGCGATCGAAACGATTAACGAATCTATCTACGACCATCCAAAGTATTACGATCTCGTCTTTGGTGCGGATTGCGCAGCGGAGGTAAAGTTCATCCAAGCGTGCGCAAGAGAGTGGATGGATCGCAAGCCGAAGCGGCTGTTTGAGCCTGCCTGTGGTACCGGGCGGCTACTCTATGCACTTGTCAAGAAAGGGTTTCGAGTCGACGGGCTCGATTTAAATCCCAAGGCCGTTGAATTTTGTAATGCTCGCTTTAAGCGGCACGGAGTGCGGGAATCCGCGTTTGTCGCCGACATGTCGGATTTCAAAACGGCCTGGAAATGCGATCTGGCATTCAACACGATCAATAGTTTTCGCCATCTGTGTAGCGAGCGCGAGGCACGCGGGCACCTGCAGTGCATGGGCGAAGTCGTGCGACCCGGCGGGCTTTATTTGCTTGGTATTCATCTGACACCAACCACGGTTGCGCCAAGTGAAACCGAGTCTTGGTCGGCGCGTCGCGGACACTTAGCGATCAGCACGCACATGTGGACGAATGATAGAAATACGGAAAGCCGCATTGAGCGGTTTGGCATTCGATTTGATATCCATAGTCCATCCAGTAGTTTCCGCATCACCGATGAACTTGTGTTGCGAAGCTATACACCAAAGCAGATGAACCGTTTGATCCAATCGAGTAAGTGTTGGGAAGTCGTCGCAACGTACGACTTCGGATATGACGTCAGTCATCCCATTGAGGTTGATGCGGCTACCGAAGACGTGGTGTATGTCTTGCGACGCAAGGCCGAGTAATGTGGGATAGGCTTCCAGCCCAGGGCTGTAAGGGTGTGTTGCTAGGTTAATCC
>CAXBHV010000574.1:0-5309 GCA_963974855.1 uncultured Rhodopirellula sp.
CGACACTCCCAAAGTGTTGTTCATTGGAGTCGATGGATGTCGTTTTGACGCAGTGCGAAAAGCGGACACTCCCAACCTCGATCGCTTGATCGATCAAGGAATCTACGCTGATAACACACGTATCTTTCATCCTCGCTATATCAAGGCCGACACAATTAGCGGCCCCGGTTGGAGTAGCATTTTGACGGGGGTATGGGCGGACAAGCATGGAGTGTTAGACAATCAGTTCAAGGTTTCTCACTACGACAAATTTCCACACTTCTTCGTCCGCATCAAAGAACAATCACCGGAACTAAAGACAGCGTCCTTGGTTTGTTGGGCCCCGATTGATCAATACATTGTCGCGAGTGCAGACAAGCGATTTTCGTTCACCGAAAAGGATTACGGCGAGCGTGACGACGCGGCAACCGACGAAGCGGTCAAACAGCTCTCCGACGCGTCGCTCGACGTGGTGTTCTTGTATTTGGGAGCCACCGACGAAGCGGGACACGCCTCGGGATTCCATCCCGCAAACCCGAAGTATGTGGAAACCATCCAAGCGGCGGACGCAAGAATCGGCCGCGTCTTGGCCGCAATCCAAGTCCGTTCGTCCTACCAGGACGAGGATTGGTTGGTCGTCGTGACGTCCGATCATGGGGGCAAAGGTACCAGCCATTCCAATGGCCACGAGGTCCCCGAAATCCACAACAGCTTTCTGATCGTCAGTGGCGATTCGGCCGAGCGTGGCAAATTCGAAATCGACACGTTTATCGTCGACGCCCCGGCAACCGCCCTGAAACACTTAGGAATCGATGCGCCGGAGAACTGGCAACTCGACGGCAAACCGGTCGGATTGAAGAAATAACCCGAACTTAGATACTTCTCGGTGAACGCCACCAAAAAACCTCGTTCCCAGGCTCCTGCATGGGAACACACTGCTTTCGAGGCTCCCGCCTCGTCTTTGCTCGGTCGGCAGGCGGGAGCCTGCAATTCATTGGGTTCCCAGGCAGGAGCCAGGGAACCAGGGGTGGCGATTACCGAGAAGTGTCTAAATTTACGGCTTTTCAGGTCATGCGATGGGCTGATTCTGTTCATTCGCTTTTGCAAAACAGACGCTCTCGGGTGTCCGTATCGCCGCAATGATTGACTACAATGCGGACAATCGCGGTTTCCCTCCCTCCATAAAAATCCTACCTCACTATGAATCTGCGCTTTTTTGTTGCAATTCCCCTGCTTTGTTTTCTGTGCGGCCCGTCTCAATTATGGGCGATCGAACCATCTGCCAGCGACGAACACGACGATTCGTCAACCGAAGCGGGGCACAGCCTTCATGGCGAAGCGTTCAATGAGGGGCCGCGTCAAAAAGCGGTCCTGATTCCGGGGCTTGCCAAGATCAATTTCCCGACGTCGACCAAGTCCGAGCGAGCTCAGCAGTTCTTTGAGCAAGGCGTCGGGCAACTTCACGGATTCTGGTACCTCGAAGCCGAGCGTTCGTTTCGCCAAGCGGCCAAAGAAGATCCCAAAATGGCCATCGCCTATTGGGGCATGGCAATGGCCAACGTCAATAATCGCAAACGGGCCCGCGGACTGATTGACGAAGCACTCGAGAAGAAGGACAAGGGGGCTGACAAACGCGAGAAGCTTTATATCGATGCACTCAATCGTTATTTGCCAAAATTCGGCGATGACGCTCCCAAAGATGACAGCGACGCCAAGAAAAAACGAGCGGAAAACTTTATTGCCGACCTCGAAAAGATCCTGCACGAATATCCTGATGACATCGAAGCCAAAGCATTTTTGGTTCTGCAAATCTGGCTGAGTGACCGCGAAGGGGTCAAGCTGACCAGCCGTTACGCGGTCAACGCATTGTTAAGCGAGATCTTTGCAGTCGACCCGATGCATCCTGTCCATCATTACCGCATCCATTTGTGGGATTCAGCGCAACCTAAACTGGCACTCCAGTCGGCGGCAAATTGTGGCCCCTCGATGCCCGGAGTGGCACATATGTGGCACATGCCGGGACACATCTATTCCAAGCTTCATCGCTACGCTGACGCGGCGTGGCAACAGGAAGCGTCGGCGAGAGTCGACCACGCACACATGACACGTGCACGGCTGATGCCCGACCAAATCCATAACTTTGCCCACAACAACGAATGGTTGACTCGCAACCTGATGAACATTGGCCGTGTCCGCGACGCCATCGATCAAGCTCAAAACCTTGTCTCGTTGCCTCAACATCCCAAATACAACACGCTGGAAAAACGAGGCAGCTACAAGTACGGACGCGAACGGTTGCTGCAAATCCTTACGCAATTCGCATTGTGGGACGAATTGATCAAAGAATCAGGCGGCTACTATTTACCGCCCACGTCGGATGCGGGACAGCAAGAAGAATGGCTGGGATGGTTGGCTGTCGCCCATTTCCGTACCGGCAACGGGGCCCGCGGTGCCAAAACGCTTCGTTCGCTGAGTCGTCGCCGCCTCGCCTTGGAAACAAAACTGCTCGATTTGGCTGATGACTCGGCTGCCGCAAAAGAAGCCGATAAAGAAAAATCGGACGACCAAGCGGACGACGAGTCCGAAGAGGATGCAGTAGCAGAAAAAGAAGACAAAGAAGAGACGCCGGAGCAGATTAAATCGCACCTTAAAACGCTGCGGACGATCATTGCTCGCGTGTCTGCTGCGGCGGCATCGCATCGTCGCGATGAAGCCAAGTTCAAAGAGCATGCCAAGCGGGCCAAGCTCGATCCGCTGATCGAAGCTCGCTGGTTGGCCGATGCCCGCGATTTGAAGGGAGCATTGGAGATCGCCAAACGCGAACATAAGAAACACGAAGGCGAGGTGCGACCGTTAGCGATTCTGGTTGACCTGCTATGGCGAAATGAACAAAAAGAGGAAGCGATTAAGCAGTTCGAATCGTTGCGGACGCTGGCCGCTGACGCCGACATCGATACACCGCTGTTGGCACGACTGAGTCATATCGCCAAGGCCGCGGGTGTCGACGGTGATTGGCGAATCCCGCGTGAACCGGCGGCGGATCTGGGTGAGCGACCTCCGTTGGACAAACTTGGCCCGTTCCGATGGCAAACCTACGAGGCTCCGACGTGGGAAGGCAAACTGCCTGATGGAACGCTGACGAGTGCCGAAGAGTTTGGCGGTCGGCCTCGGATCGTCGTTTTCTATCTCGGATTTGGTTGCCTGCACTGCATGGAACAACTGCACGCGTTGTCGCCACGGGTTGACGATTTTCGTAAGGCGGGAATCGATATCGTGGCAATCAGCACCGAAGATCACGAGACGTTGAAGACAGGAATTGACAACTTTGATAATCCTGTCGAGATCCCGCTGATCGCCGACGCCAAGCAGCACATTTTCAAGTCATACCGCTGCTGGGACGACTTTGAAAACCAACCGCTGCACGGTACCTTCCTAATCGATTCACGAAATCGGGTACGATGGCAGGACATCGGCTATGAACCGTTCATGGACGTCGATTTTCTGCTCGAAGAATCTCAGCGGTTGCTGAAACTGCCATAGTCGCCTTTGAGGCAACGCTGTGAAGTATTTTCCCCTCTAGGGTTTGTGCATTCGTTGCGTAGCGGAAGTCGTCAAGACTTTCGATCTACGGCGAGTGCCCCCCGAAACTCTTGACGAGTTCCGCTATGAAATGCTTCACAGCGTTGAGGGTTAGACTTTCATTTTTCACCCCTTGGGACGCCAAAGCGACGCATGGAGTATCGAGCTTGTCATTGCTGTGGACTAATCCATCAATTGCCCGTGTTGCAGGCGGGCGATCGTGCCAAGTGCACACGGTGTAAATCGATCCTTGCCGATGCGACGCCATCGCATCAAAGTGCCAGCCGAACAGCGGCCGCCTCGGTTGCCGCGTTTATCTTGTTTTGGCCTGCCGTGCTGCTACCGATCCTCGAAATCGAGCGTTTGGGGCAACGAAATGAACAGAGCATCCTGAGCGGCATTCTCGATCTATTCCATCACGGCAACTACTTCGTCGGTGGCGTAGTACTGCTGTTTTCGATTCTCTTTCCGCTGACCAAAATTGTGCTGCTCGTCGAACTCAGCTGGCTCGAAGTGTTACAGCGACGACACAAGGCGTTCACGCTGCGATTGATGGAACACGTTGGCAAATGGAGCATGATGGACGTGATGCTATTAGCGTTTTTGGTGATGATGGTCAAGCTTGGCAATCTCGTTCATTTTCAATTTGGCCCGGCGGTAATCGCGTTTACGCTGTGTGTTGCAATGAGCATGATCGCGTCGTTGTCGTTTGACCCCCACTCGATTTGGGAAGAAACAGAATGAGTGATCGCGACCAAAACGACGCGGACTTTCCCATTGCGGAAATTGAAAAACCACGTCCAGCTTGGTTCCGCCGCCATTCGCCGATGTGGTTATTGACGCTAGCGTGCTTGGCAATCGCAATCGGATTGACTTGGTATTCGTCCGATGCACCGGGTACTCCGATCGTTTTACATTTTGATGATGGCCATGGTTTGAAGCCCGGGGATCCAATTCGTCATCGTGGGATCCAAATTGGCGTCGTTGAAAAGATCTCGCTTCGCCAAGATCTCAACGGGATCGATGTCACTGCGATACTGGATCAAGCGTCTTCAGCGGTCGCGTGTGAAGGATCTCGATTTTGGATTGTCCGTCCTGAAGTCGCCATCACCGGTGTCAGCGGACTGGAGACCGCAGTCGGTCCGAAATACGTCGCTGTAATCCCCGGCGATCCGACACAGAAACAATTTGAGTTCACCGGACTCAATTCAATGCCGCCCGACGATTTAGGACGCGGCGGCATGGAACTCGTATTACGAGGCGACGATCGCTGGGGCGTCTACCCAGGATCGCCATTGACGTGGCGAGGGATCGATGTGGGCCAAGTGCTCTCGAGTAGTCTGGCGCCCGACGCGATGCATGTCGATATCCGCGTACGAGTGGACCAGCGGCACACCCGATTGCTTTCTCGCAATTCAAAGTTCTGGGTGACTAGTGGAGTGCAGATGGGGTTGGACGTAACCGGGTTCGAGTTCTCGGCCGAGTCGTTGACGACGATCGCGCGAGGCGGCATCGCCTTCATGACTCCCGGCCCGATTGTCTCGGATGATGACGTTCAGCCCGGCGATGTCTTTACGCTGCACCGACGGCGTGACGATGCGTGGCTCGAATCCGCGATGCCGCTGAATCTGCTATCCCATTCGCCACCTCCGATGGGAACGGTGGTTGCCACCTGGAAGCAGACCTTTTTTGGGATCACGCGGACGCGATCGGATCACGCTGCTTGTCTGGCCGTACCGCTTGCCGATCAG
>CAXBHV010000575.1:0-5308 GCA_963974855.1 uncultured Rhodopirellula sp.
GGACTCGTTGCCTCGTCCACTACGGCCAACCCTAAATTTCATCCCTGACAAACTACGAGCCATACAAACGACTGGACCGGCCGAAAGTCTTGACGACTTCCGCTACGCCGAATCAACGGGGATGCGAAGTAAAACGTATTTCCAGGCTTTAGTCCTGTGTGCTGAACCGGTGCACGGTCACTTCGTTTAACGTTTGGCCTGGCCGCAGCAGGGTGCTGGGGAACGATTCGTGATTCGGTGCATCGGGGTAATGCTGGGTCTCGAGGCAAAAGGCTTCGTGACCGCCAGCGCCCGCGGAGTGCTCGTTGCCGGGCAGATGGTTGGCGGTGTAAAGCTGCATGCCAGGCTGAGTGGTTTCAATTTCCAGCACCCGGCCCGACTTTGGATCGACCACTTTCGCCGCTTTTCGTAGCGTCCCTGCCTCGCCACGAACGACGTAACAATGGTCGTAGCCCTTTGTCGCGGGAAGTTTTTCGATGCGATCACCGAGCGCCGTCGGTTTGCGGAAATCGAGCACACTGCCGTCCAGACTGTTCAGCTTTCCGGTCGGAATCAAGTCATCGTCGACATCCAACGCCTCATCCGCTTCGATCGTGGCAACGTGGTCCAGTGCGGTGCCGCTGCCGGTGCCCCCCAGATTCCAGTAGCTGTGGTTGGTCAAATTAATGTGGGTCGGAGCGTCGGTGGTCGCGGAAAATGCAATTTTCAATTCGTTTTTGTCGTTCCAGCTGTAATCGACGGTGGCGTTGACGGTGCCGGGAAAGCCTTCTTGGCCATCGGGGCTGGTCAAATGAAAGCGAACGCCGACGGAATCATCGTTCTGATAGCTTTCGCCCTGCCAAAATTGGTAGGTAAAGTTCTTCTTGCCACCGTGCAGCATGTGTTTGCCATGATTCAGGGTGACTTGGTAATCTTTGCCGTCGATCGTAAACTTTCCATTTCCGATGCGGTTACAGAAACGGCCCACGGTGCTGCCAAAGTAGGGATGCCCCGACAAATATGGCTCGAGCTCTGGAAATGCCCAGTTGACGTTTTCGACTTTGCCTTTTGAATCGGGGACGTTTACGTCCAACAGTGTGGCACCCCAATTCATCACCGAAACCGAATTGCCTTGCGAATTGGTCAACGTAAACCGTGTGACTTCGTCGCCTGCGGGCGTTGTTCCGAATCGGCTTGTTTCAATTTTCATGGTCGGCGGAGCTTTGGCTATCGTGAAGGAAGGAACAAGAATGGCCAGCAAAAAGGCACTGAATTTGAAGTATGAATTTAACATGACGCCTCTTTTTTGAGTATGTGCCACAATCGATTCGGGCATGAACGGGGCAAAGTCCAGCAATCTTTGACATTATGACTACCACATTTCAAACACGACCGCTCACGATTGGCAACGTCTCGATTGGATTTCCCGTCGTTCAAGCCGCGTTGTCGGGCTACAGCGATTTGCCGATGCGGGTGATCGCTCGCCGCCATGGGGCCAGCTATACCGTTTGCGAGGTGATGCTGGATCAGTTTTTGGTGGCGCTGAGCAAACGCCAGAAAACCAAGCACTTCCTCGAAATCGATCCCGACGAACCGCCGGTGGGTGGCCAATTGATGGGCGCCGAACCGGAACAGTTCTCCGCCGGCGCGATGAAATTGGTCGAAGCGGGGTTTGACATCATTGATGTCAACTTCGGTTGCCCTGTCAAAAAAGTGCTGGGGCGTTGCCGTGGTGGTTTCCATCTGTCGCAGCCCTCCGCCGCGATCGAGATCCTTCGGCGAACTCGCGATATCGTTCCTGATCACATTCCCGTCACGGTTAAAATGAGACGTGGGATGGACGATACTGCCGAATCACGAGACGCATTCTTCGAGATTCTCGATGGGGCCATGGACGCCGGGCTCGCAGCGGCCACAGTTCATGGACGTACGGTCAAGCAGCGGTACAACGGCCCGAGTCGCTGGGAATTTCTGACGGATGTGAAACAGTACGTTGGCGACCGACTGAAAATCCTTGGCAGCGGCGATTTGTTCTCGGCCGCCGATTGCATGCGAATGCTCGAACAAACCGGGATCGATGGTGTCACGGTGGCTCGTGGCGCGATCGGCAATCCGTGGATCTTCACTCAGGCCGCAGCACTCGCTAACGGCGACCCGCTGCCACCGCCGCCGACGCTGCACGAGCAAGCACGCGTGATCCAAGAGCATGTCGATCTTTGTGAGCGAACGTACACGCCCGAGCGAGCACTGCTGTTGATGCGAAAGCACTGTATCAAGTACTCGCAAAGCCACCCGAACCACGAAGCAGTGCGTCATGAATTGGCAAGAGTGCGCGAGCGCGCCGAGTTTGACGCCGCACTTCAGCGTCACTACGGCACCGATGGTCCCGGTCGCTACGTCCCCGAGGACTATCACCGCAAAGAAGCCGAGTAGCCCCGATTCGTCCCTGACGTGGCGACAGTCGCCAATACTTTCGGACGCCCCAATCCAATCGAAACTCTTGGCGAGTTTCGCTACATCGAGTTTCGCTATTCTTGCTCGTCCTCGTCGCTTCCGTCGTCACCTTCTTCTTCGTTCTTGTATTGGTCGAGTCGGCGATACAAGGTGCGAGCCCCAATCTTCAATATCTTGGCGGCCTCTTCGCGATTCCCACCAGTCAATTTCAGCGTCTCTTCGATCGCCCAACGCTCGACCGTGCTGAGCGGTTGACCGATCAGGTTCGATTCGCCGCCGCCCACGAGTGCTGTCGGTTCGGCACTCTCGGGGGCCTCGTCGGCCAATTCAGGTGGCAAGTCGTCGATGTCCAAGGAGCCGTCGGTATCGAGCACCACCATCGTTTCGACAAAATTGCGAAGCTGGCGAATATTGCCGGGCCAATCGTAAGCAAAGAACCGTTTAGTCACGGCGGGGGTGAAGTGGGCGGTCGGTTTTTCATGACGCCGCAAAAACATTTTTCGAAAATGATCCATCAAGGGGATCACGTCGTCACGCCGTTCACGGAGCGCGGGCAATTCCACGGTGACGACTTTCAAACGGAAGTACAAATCGTTGCGGAACACGCCCGTTTCAATCATGTCTTCCAACGGCCGATTGGTCGCGGAAATCAGCCGCACGTTGACCTTGATCGATTTATTGTCACCCACGCGAGTGATCTGGCTTTCCTCGAGCACCCGCAGTAGTTTGATTTGCGTGCTCATCGGCATGTCACCGACTTCGTCTAAGAACAACGTTCCGCCGTTGGCATATTGAAACGCTCCGACTCGATCGGCAACCGCGTCGGTGAACGAGCCTTTGACGTGGCCAAACAGTTCACTTTCGACAAGGTTCTCGGATACCGCGCGAGTGTTCAGCGCCACGATGCGTTTGTTCCGGCGGGGACTGTTTTGATGAATCGCCTGGGCAATCATCTCCTTGCCCGTTCCGCTTTCGCCAGTGATCAACACGGTGGCGTCCGTGATGGCGATTCGCCGCAAACGATCGATGACGCCTTTCATCTTGTCGCTGGTGTAGATGATGCCTTCAAAGCCAAAGCGTTCATCGAGCCGCTGCATCAGCTCGGTATTTTGCCGACGCAGCGAGACCGCATCGGCAGCTTTTTCCACGATCGCGCGCAATCGCGCCGGAGTGATTGGTTTTTCGAGGAAGTTGAACGCCCCTTTTTGCATCGCTTCGACCGCGATCGGAACGGTCGCGTGACCGGTCACCATCACGACTTCGCAATCAGGCAACTGCTTGGTTGCGAGTTTCAAAATCTCCATCCCGTCGACGTCGTTCATCACCATATCAGTGATGATGATGTCGTAAGTCTCGCGTTCAACAAGCTTCGCTGCTTCGGGGCCACTGGTCGCCACTTCGCACTTGTAACCGACCTTTTCCAAGCTTTCGGTCATCGCCCGAGCGTGGGCGGCCTCGTTGTCGACCACCAGCAATCGAAGCTCGCCCGGATCGTACAATCGGGCCGAATCATTAGATGCGGTTAGTTTGGCTGACTCGTCACTCATGGATCACTCATTGTGGAACCGATCTCGCAGATTGGCGAACCAATCTGGCGAGACCGCAGCGCGGGGCTAAAACGGGCCTCGATTTGATTACAGCGACCGGGCGTAACGGGTTTGCAGCGATTCGACTTCCATCGAACCTTCCCGCATCGCTGTCATGGCTCGAATCGCAGCATCGGCGGCGGCTACCGTGGTAATACATGGTACGCCGGATTGGACTGCCGCTGCACGAATTTTGCCTTCGTCCGTGCGTGCTCCCTTTCCGCTCGGAGTGTTAATGATCAACTGCACGTCGCCATTTTTCAAGTGATCGATCAAGTTGGGATGCCCTTCGGCAAGCTTCTTGACGCGAGTCACGTTGACTCCCTCGGCCTCTAGCTTCGCTGCCGTGCCGCTGGTGGCCAGCAATTCGAATCCAAGCTCACATAGACTTTTTCCAAGGGTCACGACCGAATCTTTGTGTCGTGGTGCGAGACTCAGGAAAATCTTGCCCGACTCGGGTAGCACCGAACCGGCTGCGATTTGGCTCTTCGCAAACGCGAGCGAAAATTTCTCGCTAATCCCCATCACTTCGCCTGTACTTCGCATTTCAGGGCCGAGCACGATATCGACGCCGCTAAATTTGCGGAACGGGAACACGCTTTCTTTGATCGATACGTGACGTGGAATCGGTTCCTCGGTAACCCCTTGCTCTTTCAGCGAGATGCCGGCCATTACCTTGGTCGCAATGTTTGCCACCGGAACGCCTGTCGCCTTGGCCACAAACGGCACGGTTCGGCTAGCACGCGGATTGACCTCTAGGATGTAGAGCGTCGGTTTGTTGTCTTCCATCTTGATCGCGTACTGAATGTTCATCAAACCGATGACGTTCAACCGCATCGCCAAGCGCTTTGTGGTTTCGCGAATTTCCGCCAAGATCGGCTGTGTCAAGCTGAACGGAGGAATCGCACACGCCGAGTCACCCGAGTGCACGCCGGCTTCTTCGATGTGTTCCATGATCCCCATGATCACGCAATCGGTACCATCCGCGACCGCGTCAACATCCACTTCGGTGGCGTCTTCGAGGAAGCGATCGATCAATACCGGTTGTCCATCGGCCACGATAAATGCTTCGGCAACGTATCGCTCGAACTGCGATTGGTCGTAACAAATTTCCATCGCACGTCCGCCGAGAACAAAGCTAGGACGCACAAGGGAGGGAAAGCCAATCTTCTTCGCTTCACGGCGAGCTTCGTCCATGTTGCGAGCGATGCCGCTCGGTGGTTGACGCAGCCCAAGTTCTTCGACCAGTTTTTGGAACAACTCGCGGTCTTCGGCGGCTTCGATTGTTT
>CAXBHV010000576.1:0-5303 GCA_963974855.1 uncultured Rhodopirellula sp.
TCAGCAGCCCCCACAGATTCTCTGGCCCATGTAAATCGGGAAATTGGTCCCGTCGGACGCCCGCAATGAAACTTTGAAACGCTGCAATGGCGATGTCTTCTTCGTCCGCCGTTCTCCGCAAATTGGGGGGCATGCGTTTGGCGGCCAAACGCACGAGACTATGGTAGTAGTCGTTCCACAACGTTTCGGTGGCCGCGTCGTCACCGACGCGGACCCGTTCTAGAAGTTCGATAAACTCGCTTCCTGATTCGTCCATATAGTTAATGATAGCCCGTCAGAGGGCATTTTGGGAACGTGGGTTCCGAATGACCCGTTTGTTCTGAAGATCAGATGTCTCTGCCGAGAACCTCTCGCTGCGGAGGTAATACGGACCCAAACATTCCGCTGTGGCCATGCGACGGATGCGTTTTTGGAACTGTCGCTGCGGCGGGTGCAGGTCGTCTGATCGATTGCCCGTGATGGACAGTTGGCTTCGCCCGTGAACTGCTATTGGTCGTCGTCCTGGTCTTCGATGCGATCCGCCTTCGCGTCGGCTTCACGCTCGACTTGGTCTGCCAATGCTTCGCCCTCTACCTCAACTCGGTCAGCGATTCGTTCCAACTCAGCTTGGGGCTTGTCGTCTCGCTCGCGTGTCTCCTCAGCGAGCATCTTGGTTCCTATTCGAGTCATCTTAGCTTCGCGGTCCCCTTCGCTGCGAACGATGTCCGCCTTTTGCTCGCTCGGGGATTGCGTGCATCCAACAACCAAGCAAATACACACTGCAGAAATCAGTGACAGCAAAGCGACAGAAGCGGTTTCACTGCTATCGCGATCTCGTTGACGTTTAAATTGAATCACTTGACATCACCTGAATATTGAACGTTTCTACTCGCCCAGCCAAAGTGCGAATGGCATGCCGTCGGGGGCGTGATCTTGCCCCTCATCCAACGACACACGCTCAACAACAAGATCGGACGAATTGGGGCGGAACAGCGTTTGCTGATGGTTGTCTGCCGACGCCTCGCTCACGACACGACTACAAATAACCGAGCAGAACCCCGACAACATTAGCGTCCGTAAGCAGCAGTTTTGAAGTCGCGTGTTTTTCACAACCCGACGCGTAAGCGAGGAAATCTCGATCTTGACTCGGTCCCTCGCTTACGCGTTGGGTTAGGATTTTTTGAGAGAAACGACAATAACGCAACTGGTATGTTGCCTTTTCAAAACGCAGCAGCGGGGTCCGCAAAGATTGGAATCGAAAATGAATCATGTTCCATTTGATATTTCAGGTGGCTCCGATATTGGTAAAAGGCGATCCGAGAACCAAGATCACTATTTGATCGCAGATTTACGACGCCAACTAGTTGTTCGCGGGACCGATATTCCTGATGCCAAAAATCGCGAGATGTTTGGCTGCCAAGAGGGGAATCTGTTGGTGGTCGCCGACGGGATGGGAGGCCATCGTGATGGGGAGCAAGCAAGTCGGACTGCGATCGAGGCCACCGCGCAATATGTCCTAGACATGATGCATTGGTTCCTAAAACTTTGTTCGGATGACGAGCAAGATTTCATCGATGAGTTGTCGGAGTCACTCACCTCTGTTCAGCAAAAAATTTGGTCGGTGGGCGACAATTCGCATCGACGCATGGGAACGACCGTAACCATGGCCTACCTGCTCGGATCGAGAATGTACATTGTCCACGCGGGCGACAGTCGCTGCTATTTGCTCCGCGACAAGTCGCTGAAGCAATTGACGACAGACCACACGGTGGCTCAACAACTAATTGACGCGGGAGCACTAAAGGAATCGGATGATGCGATCCAACAATGGCGGCACGTCCTTTGGAACTGCGTCGGCGGCGGGAACCAGGCGGTCCGGCCCGAAGCGGTGCGATGTACGCTGCAAACCGGCGACATTTTGTTGTTGTGCAGCGACGGGCTGACGGGCATGCTCGATGATGACCAGATTACGTCGATCTTGATGGCAAACAAAGACAGCGAAAAGAGCGTTGCCAAGCTAATCCAAGCAGCCAATGATCGCGGCGGCGAAGATAACATTTCCGCAATTGTTTGTCGCATCAATGAAGTCGAGGACTGTGGCGATACGGACGCGCCAATCAACCTCGATACGACGGTCGGTTGACGCCCGAATCGAGACGCCGATTGAGGGCTTCGACTTGCTGCGAGCGAACTGGCGTGACGCTGGCGATCATCGCGTGGTAATCCACGGGTAACCCATGCTCGATCGATCCTTTGACAACATGGTCGTGATACCAATCTACGGGCAAGAGCGAGTTGTCGATGCGGTTCGCAATGGCTTGGTAAAGGAACGTGTCGATCGTTCTATCTTCGACGTGAACTTGCACAGTCACATGTTCATAGCCAACCCCGAGTGACTCGCAACGATCGAGTTCGTGTTTCTCACTCAGCAGGGTTTCGTAGACGACGCCCCACAAGATGTCGAACTCGTTGTTGGTCGCAAAGGCATTGGCTTTCCCCGTGCCATCGGTGCCGAGTTTATGAAACCGGAGCGTCCGGCCACGGACAAAACCGACCGCTAGCGGCATGGCGCTCGGACATCGCGCACGCAACCTCGCGGTGGACATGTTTGAACCATACGCAAAATGATGAAACGTTTTCATCGCACCTAACAGACTGGGGACCTAAACAGACAGGAGAGTCGTCGCCATCGAAGCGAATTATCGCTCGAAAGATTATCCTCGGAATTTGTAACGGCTCCGAGGGAATTGATCGACACACTGCGGCTACATCTGGCAACCGCCACCACAACAGCGAGGTGCACCGCATGCCTCGCCACTGCCGGCCATGGGAAGCGAAGATCCGCTTCGAACTGAGGGAGCGGCAGTCACGCTCAATTGCCGCTGGATGTCCTGATTGCCGCAGTGCGGGCATTCGGCGACTTCATCTTCGCGACGCACTAAAATCTCGACCACTTTTTTACAAGGTTTGCATTCGTATTCGTAGAGTGGCATGGTTCGTTAAAATAGGAGGGAGTTATAGGTAGTTGATTCGATTATATACAAACCGCCTCATTCTTCGCAAAACGTGTTTTGGATGTCTTCCGATGAAAATTCGAGCTCTCAGCCGTGACCAAGTGCGATCTGTCGACCAAACGGCCATCGAGAAATACGGTATGTCTGGCCTCGTTTTGATGGAAAACGCGGGGCGCGGTGCGGCGGAAGCGATCCAGCAAAACTTGGCGAGCGGTCGAGTCGTGATTCTGTGTGGCAAAGGGAACAACGGTGGTGATGGCTATGTGATCGCGCGTCATTTGGATCTGATGGAGCGAGACGTCACTCTGGTGTCCGTCGTCGAGATTAGCTCTTTGTCGGGGGACGCTGCTGCAAATGCGGCGATTGCGACCCGCGCCGGTTTGGATCTTCGCACGGCGACCACGCGAGACGAAATCGAATCGAGCGTTGCGGATGCGGACGTGATCGTGGATTGTTTGCTCGGCACCGGAGCAACCGGACCGCTGAGAGGGATCTATGCCGATGCGGTCGAGGTCGCCAATCAATCACGCGCCGCTCGCGTTGCCATCGACGTTCCAACAGGATTGGATGTTGATACCGGCGACGCGGACCCCAACACGTTCAGGGCCGAGCTAACGATTACGTTTGTGGCGAAGAAGATCGGCTTCGAGTTCGAGGGGACGCAGCCGTTCCTCGGTGATATCGAAGTGGTGCCGATAGGAGTGCCACGAAAACTACTGCGTCAATTCTGCTCGTGAAATTGAGCAACGATGAACAATGAAAGGCCATCTAGTTCAACTGTCTCATTTTGTGAGCCGCGACGCGTAAGCGGCCGGGTCCTGTGCGTTGCCCGTGGCGCTACCCGGTGCCTGACGGCCCACGGCTCACCATTGCAATTTAAAAACAGGCCAACTGAACTCGTTAACGTTCGATGTCGGTTTCGTTCGCCGCTCGGTTGTTCAGTTCACGCAGCTGGTGCATCGTTTCAATGATCGCTTCGGCTTGCAAACGAATTGCCTTCTTGAACTGCCCCGCCTGGACCGAGGCGTCCCCTTTTTTCTGCAGCTTGTCGATTTTTCCCCAATCCATCAACCAATTGCGTTGAGACGCAGCGGTGCGAAGTTCTTCGACGGTTTTACCAAGCCGATCGTAAAGCTCTTTGTTGGGTTTGGCTTGATACCGCCGGTAAGGTCCCTTGCCGCCTGCCGTTTTCGGAAGCGAACGTGTTTTTTGCTTGGGTTTGCTTTGCACATATTGAGCGAGACAGAATCCTGCCGCGATCACACCAAGAATGATGGCGATGATCATTGGCCCGAGTGCCTTACTGACTGGCGTCTTCAACACGACCATCGCCAATGCCAAGCACAATGCACCGGCAAAGCAAATCGCAGCAGTGCCGATCAAGAGTGGAGAGACGGCCGCAGGCTCGGTCTTTCGAAATGACCGTTTCTTGCCTGACGGCTTGCCCGATGTTTCCGCAAAGTCGTCCTCCACGCGAACGATTATCACGGTCGAGTTGTCGGGACCGCCTCGCAAGTTAGCCAGATCGACCAACACACGTGTCGCCAGCTCTTCTGGCAGACAATCCATGATCGTCGCAATTTCTTCGTCTTCGACTTGTCCCGACAATCCATCGCTACAAAGTAGGAATTGATCCTGGGAATGAATTTCAAAAGGTCCTTCGAGATCGACCTCGACGTTCGCGTTGGGACCGAGCGATCGCGTGATGACGTTTTTCGGAATCGATTGCCCGAGCACGCTGTCGGGATGGATTTGCCCGCTCGCTTCCATCTCCCAAACCAATGAATGATCGAACGTCAATTGCTCGAGCACCCCCTCGCGTAACCGGTACGCTCGTGAGTCGCCAACATGGGCGACGACGGCACCGACGGGCAAGATCGCCAAACTGCTGGCGGTGGTACCCATGTTGTAAAATTCGGGGTTCTGTTGACCGCGGCGGTGGATTTCCGCATTCGATTCACGTACCGCGATCCGCAATGCTTCGCACGAGTCCTCTTCGGGCGAGCGGAAATACTGCATCGCGATATATTCGGTCGCTAAGCGGCTCGCCAATTCACCGGCGGCATGCGCTCCCATCCCATCGGCGACGACAAACAGGTGTCCGCGATGATGGAATCGTTCGTGGCTTCCAGCCATCAGCACCGCCATCGAATCTTGATTATTCGCGCGACGCATCCCGACGTCCGTCAGTTGCGAATACTGAATACCTGGCTTCCAAGATTCCGACACAGATAGATGACTCGCCTCGAGGTGGTTCAATGTCATATAGGCCTATATTGTAACCTTCGCGTCGATGCGACGGTCTGGACG
>CAXBHV010000577.1:0-5294 GCA_963974855.1 uncultured Rhodopirellula sp.
CACGACGGTTCTCGGAGTATCGAACGCCAATGTTGGTGCCGACAATGGGACGGGCTTGTTTGATCTGCGATTGGCTTATCAGCGCCATGATCTCTTTATCACGAGAGAACGCGACGGTCATCAACAAGTCACCTTCGTGGACATAGCGGCCGACAAATTGATCCAGTCCGCGGGTGATGACCTGCCCATCGCGCGCTGCGGTGACACGAAGTGAATCACATTTCTTGGCGATTTGCTCGTACTGCTGCTGGATCGACGTTAGATGTTCTTGCAAGACGATTCGTTCGCCTACTTCCTTCTTTTCAATCGCTTGCCGAATTTTGATCTCGATCTGCTGCCGTTCAATCTCTAGTCGATCGCGGTGGTTCGTCAATTCACGGTTCTCGATTTCCAATAGCAAATCGCCGCGACGAACCTTGCCTTGATCACGAACGTGCACGTGTCGAATAAAGCCGTCGGCTCGGCTGCGAACGAGCGTTTCGGGAGCGTACCGCACGACGGCAGCGGCTCGAGAAGAAGTCGGAATCGGTAACCAACAAACCGCAACAATCGCGGCGGCAACCAGTCCGCCGCCAACAATACTGGCTCGACAAAACGTGGCAAAATCGGTTTGCAGCAATTTCAATGAGTTTTGGGCATGCCGTTTCAGCGGACGTAAGAACCACATCCAAATGCCGGCTCCCATCAAGACGATCCCAGCACCCGAAAACATCGTCGATGCGGCAAGTAATAGAGTCGTGCAAATGACTACTCGCCAAACCAATGCAGCGATTCCATAAACGAGCACGAAATAGCGACGCCAGCCCTGCAGCGAACTACCCGATGGTGAAACCCCCGTAGCAAGTCGACGGATTTGTTGTTCCACCGCCTGGGACGCGGCGGAATACAGATTGGGAATTTCCAGCCAATCCGAAAGGATGTAGTAGCCATCAAATCGCATCAGTGGATTGGCATTGAACGCGATCGTGGAGATTCCGGCTGCCAGGATTAACCGATGCAGTAGGAACGACAACGACGGTGAGTCAACGAAGCACCAAGCGATCATCGCCAACGATGCGATACACAGTTCAACGTACATACCGGCAACCGACACGGCGATTCGAGCCCATTTGCTATTCAACCGCCAACAGCTCGTGACATCCACGTAAGCCAACGGAGCGAACAGGATGAAAACGACGCCAACTTCACTCGCATTTGCTCCTTGCCGATGGCAGGCCACGGCGTGGGCGAGTTCATGAATACACTTCAGAGCAACCCAAAATGAAAACAACCAAATCCAGTTCGAGCGGCTCCAAACTTGAGCGGACTGGGTTGAAAATCGATCCCATTGAAACGCCAAGCAAAGGATGCCGCCGACAATGATCAGGAATCCAAGGACCAGTGCCGCGGGTGAAAACGCAGCCCGCAGCGATTGAGCCGTCGCCGCGATCCATCGCTCGGATCGCAGCACGGGGACCTTCATCCAGAATGGGTTGAGCGACCGGAATGAGAACGCCGAATCAACGCCGCGAGGGTTCGATCCGGAGTCGCGGTCTCGCTTTCGCGTCGGGGTTGCTGCGTTGGCGAGATAACCGAGTTCGTTTTCGAGCAACCAGTGCACGATCGATTGAGCTTGATCGGTCGTCGGTGCTCGGCTGCCTAGGGTTGCCGCAGCAAGTCCGCATGCCTGCGGGACTGTCGTCTTTCCGTCTAACAGCGATAGGAAGACATACTCTTCGTAACCGACATGATAGAATTGGTGCAGCGAAGGGATCTCGATACGGTACGCCGTTTGTCCACGCTGCTGGATCGGCCAAAAACGCAGGTCGTCGGCTAAGCGGATCGGCTGTTCCGCTAGGTCAATAGTGTTGGGATCCCGCCGTGACATGGGGCTACCACCCCACCATGGAACGTAGCGAAGCGTACAGGCGATGAAAGAGAACCCAGCCAAGCGGATGAGGGTCGCTCTGGACCCAAGCGTACCCACGCATTCCGGGACGCATCAAATTCTCAGGATCCTCGATTTTGGATTCTGCAATGAAAACGTTTTGATGATTTTTGAGCTCGGCCTGAGGATGCACCCGCTGGATCGTGCCTTGGATCGCATGCCCCGGCAGGGCAAGCAGTGAGACATTCACTGGCATCTCGGCATCAACGTAAGGAAATTCACGTTCGTCGACCGCAACTTCGATCATCATCTCACCAAGCGGCGCAATCTCGAACAAAGTTTCGCCTTGCTTTAGCGGAGTGCCGATACTTTCGTGATGGTCGCCGCTGACAACGACTCCATCAATCGGACTGCGGATTTCCAAGTTGCCGCGGTGATACTCCAGCAGATCCATCTCAAGACTCAAACGTTCCGATTCGAGTTCTGAAATCTTGCTCGATGCGAAGTCGTGTTTCACCACATGGCGGTTTCGCTGTTGAGTGATGCCGCTCAGCTCCGCACGCAGTCCTGCTAATTTGTACTCGATCTCTTGAGCATCGATACTCGCAATCAAGTCACCTTGGTTCACACGATCCCCGGGGCGGACGTACGATTTTTCGAGCGGACCATCGATCGGCGACGCGATGTATCGTCGAGAGACTGGTTGCAGTTCACAATCACAACGGACTTGGTATTGAACGGGAAAACACAACAGCCCTGCAATCACGATCGACGCATACAGCGCCAATTTCGCACGAAAACCGGTCGTGGCGTTTGCGACATTCCGAGTCCATCGCTGCAATCGCCCTGGCGTGGACCGCTCGATCGATTGCAGTTTGCTGAGGATCGGGAAACGCAAAACGTCAAGCAGTCGATCGGTTACCGACGGATCGACGGCGTCGTCGAGGACGAGCAAAACGCCGCGAACGTCGCCATCGTTGTCGGTTAGAGTGATGGCCGAAAGACGCTCGGACTTGGTTTCGGCCACGAACTGTGAAACCGACATCAACGCGTGTCGATTCACATGATCGGTCACCGGCCAATGGGTGGAACCGCCCCGCAGGGCAATCTCGTCGATCGCAGCGGTCAGCAGTCGGTGTGTCTCGGATTGCGTGGAAGCATCGGACTCATGCGACTGTCCGACAATTCGCATCGGGCGCTGAACGTCATTTTCCAAGCCCGCTGCTCGCCATCCAAGATAGACACCCGCGGCGGAAAGCGTCTCGCAGATTTGCTCGGCCACGGCGGTCGCAGCATCCTCGATGTTTGCAATCGAATCGAGACAGAGTTGCAATTCGATCGCGACGGACAAGATCCGCAGACGGTCGTCGATTTGTTCCGCGTAGTAATGTTCGTTGCTAGCGTGAGCTGAATTGCCGCCGTCCGTATCGCTCGATGATGCACGCAGACGTACCGGTATCGGTTCGCTTGATAGCGACGACGAGTTTTGTGGTACGATTGGCGTGCTGCCGGTCATGAAAACAGATTTAGTGGTTTGTCAGCATTGAATTTCAGGGTAGCGGAACTCGTCAAGAGTTTCGGATCGTTCGGCAAATACAACGAAAGTCTTGACGACTTCCGCTACGTTCAACCCGAATTTTCTATCGGGACGCAGTACGAGTAAACTAGTGAGAGGTGTTGCCGATGTATGGCATCATCGGAGAATGACTAATACGAGGCGTGCGGTCGCCGGGCACGCCCATGTTGTCGTCCGTCGCATCGGAGTACTGCCAGCGGACAACGACGCCACTTTGAATTTTGCGATCGCGGTTGGGAATGCGGATCTTGATACGCACGGACCCACTCTCTGCATCGGCAACCGGCGAGACAAACTCCACCACTCCCGTGGCGGGGGTTGCCGGATTCCCAATATTCAAAGCGACTTGTTGATCCATTGTGAAAGTGGATGCCACTTCAATGGGAATGGAAAAAACAGCTTTTAAATTGTCCAGTTGCACGACTTGCATGACCACCGGATCGGTGGGTGAGACAAATTCGCCTTGATCTTTCACAATCGAGATAACGACGCCTGAGATTGGCGATTCGATACGACGCTGTTTGATTTGTGCCCTGACTCGTTCGTATTCAAGTCGACGCACCTCGAGTTCTTCGTTGATCGATTGCAATCTCGACTTTGCTTGCTGGTAATCGGTCTCGCTACGATCAAGTTCACGCACCGAAGCGTTGCCTCGTTCACGCAGCTCTTTGTAGCTTGCCAGCTGTTTTTGACGACTCTGAAGTTCCAAGGTTGCACCGAGACGCGAGCCCTCGGCGTCTTTTGCCGACTTTGCCATCTCAAGCGATGCTTTTAGAACCGAATCATCGAGCTGGGCGAGCAATTGAGTAGGGTAAACCTCGTCTCCCTCGGATACAAGGATGGCGGCGAGGATGCCGATCTCCGCTGCCGGCACGTCGACACGTTTATACGGCTCGGTGAAACTTTCCGCTTCGGCCGCCTTCGAAATGCTCGACGATAGCACGCAAATAGCCAGTGCCGTTAATGAGATGTTGTGGTGAATATTGTTCATTGTCTAAGTTCCATTTTCGACAAAGACGGGCAGCAAACGATGGTCAACCGCTTGCAGCACCGAATATATTATTCAAGTTTTTCTCGTACTGGATCTTGCTAAAGATCCCCCGTCTCAGGATCCTTAACAAGATCCACTACGCTTACGCTTCGGGTTGTGATTTCCCTAAGCCAAACGCTAGCGCCCAGCGACTGATGGTTATTTTCCGCAACGATATTAAATCAAGAGTTCGTTAAAGATCCACTACGTTATTTTGTGAGTGCTTGTTTGTCGGCGTAGCAAGGTTTCGGTTTCGTTGTCTTTTTTCAGTAGGCGTAAACGCAACATGGCCTCGCGTCGCTGTCGGTTGGTTTGCGCTTTGTTAAGCTGCTGCTGGATCTTGGGGATCGTGTCTAAATTGTTCGCGGTCGATCGTAAAAGCGATTTTGCGATCCACGGAGCGTGGCGGCAAACCAATTCATCTTCGGCCGACAAATAGATGCGTGCCGAACCTGGGTCACCACAACGGGCGCCGCGGCCAATCAGTTGTCGATCGACGCGAGCAAGTCCGCTGCGTTGAGTTACGATGACGTGTAAACCACCAAGTTCTCGCGAGGTTGTATCGAGTGCGATGTCGGTGCCTCGGCCTGCCAGATTCGTGGCAACCGTGATGGCTCGCGTTTGGCCGGCACCCTGGATGATGCTCGCTTCGTCTGCGTCTTGAACGCCATTGAGCAATTGGAAGCACAAACCTCGCTTTTCCAGTTCTGCGGCGACGGCTTTACTTTCGCTGATCGCCGAAGTGCCGATCAAAACCGGGCGTCCGAGTTCATTCATCTGCTGTGTTTCATCTGCTATGGCTGAGCATTTCTCAGCAAACG
>CAXBHV010000578.1:0-5294 GCA_963974855.1 uncultured Rhodopirellula sp.
AAAGGCAGTCCGTTCAAACCGCCCGCCGAGCCAACGACGGCGCCAGCTTGAGCGACTTCCTTGAGTGCCCCCGGTGCAGTCACGACCAAGTTATGAGGCATCAAATCGTGGTTCTCCAACACGATTTGCACGGGGCGTCCCGCTTCGACGGCAAAGTAGGGGATGTCATATCGCATCTCTTCTTCGACCGCTCGGATCCGCACGACGCGGACGGTGACTTCACGCAATCGGTTGCGGTACGATTTTGCTTGTTCGACGGGAACGGATGCCATCATTTGATCGGCCAACTGCATCGCGTCAACAAATTGAGCGGTCGTTCGCTGCGCCGCTTCGGTCGATTCGGCCAGATCGACAAGCGTCGCCACCAAAGTTTGACTCGTTTGCGGCGGTCGCTGTTTCACAGGCACTCGCAACAAAGTTCGTACTGCGGCCGAACGATAGGTCGGATCGGAAACAAACGGTGCGAGTAAGTCAAAGGTTTCTGATGGCTGAGACGGAATGTTCGCAATCGCCGTGATCGCGGCATTGCGAACCGTCTCGGAATTGGCATCTTGAATCTGTTCGACGATATGCCCACGCAGCTCGCGACGCTGCTGGGAATCGGGAACCAATCCCACTGCATCAAGCCAAGCCAGCGTCGACTCATCATCCGCCGAGGCGATCGACCAAGCCGCCGACGCGTTACCAATCTGAATCAACCCAGCCAAACCGACGGCACGAACGAAGCGTTTCTGGGAATCAGTTGCCGCATCTTCGAGTTTAGCTTGGCTTTGCTTGAGTGTCGCAACGGGCTGATCAAGTAACATTTCTGCCAGCACTTTGGCTGTCCGTTTGCCTTGTCGATCCTCGAGATCGATTTTGCCCAAGGCGGCCAGCGTTTCGTCAGCGATGCTGGTTTTACGTAGCTTCGCAAGCGCCGCCACCGACTCTTCGCGAAATTGCGGCGACATTCCATCGCGACTTAAAATCGCCTCGTAAACAGGAATGTATTTCACATCGTCCGTTTGCCGTGGGACCATCAACAACCGTTCGCTGTCGAGACGGTTTAATTGATACGCCACGATTCGTGGACTCTTGTCGAGAAATATCGTCGGGGCTCGGACCGTACGAACCGTCGTACCATGCGAATGATCGTCTGCGACGCAAAACAGAGAGGAACTACAAACGCTGAGCGTGAAAACAACGAGAAATCGCATATCCAAAACCACTAAACGGGATCAACAAAAGCACAGAAAAAAGAGAGGACAACGTCGCCCGTGAAGGGCGACGCAAATACCGACACCGAGCACTTACTGCTCCACACCTACTGCTCAACACCTACTGCTCAAGCGCTCGCATGGTTTCGTCGAGCGTGTATTGCAAGTATTCGTCCATGTCATACTCAAGCACGCCGAGAGCGAGTTCAACGGCGTCGTCACCTTCGAGGAAACTAACCGCCCGAACGGCTTCGAGCCGAACGCGAGGATGTTCATCTTGAATCGACTTTTCAATGAGCTCGAGATGATTGGGAAGTTTGTCGATCATGAACGAGACCACGCGAGTCGCGGCGGCACGAGCACGATGATCTTCCGCAGTGAGCACTTTTGCAAGCAGCGCTTCGTCGACTTGGTTGTGAGATTGATGAATCCACAAAGCTTCGAGCAAGTGGTGCTCGTAATCTTTATCGTTGGCGTCCAGCGACGCGACCCAAGTCTTCAGCCCCGCAGCGACCTCGTCGGTATCACGCTGGGCGAGTTCACGACGAGCACGGTAACGGGTGCGATCCTCGGGCAACTTCAACAGCTCCAACAGATTGGCAATCGACTCTCCATCGATCTTCGCTGGCTCGATCAGAGGCCGCGTTTTGTGAGTAATCCGCCATATCCGACCATGCGAATGATCGCGACTGGGGTCACGCAAATTGTGCTGCAAATGACCGATCAATGCGTTGTGCCAATCGACAATGTAAAGCGATCCATCCGGAGCAATTTGCACATCGACGGGACGGAAGTTGCCATCGGTGCACGAAACGATTGGCTCGACTTCAACACCGACAAAACCACTTCCTTCTTCGGTTACTTTATGGCTCAACACCATGCGGTCACCGATGCAATTGGTCACCAGGAAGTTGCCTTGCATGTCTTCGGGAAAATGTCGACTCGACATCATGGCACATCCAGCCAACGGACGAGTTCGTTTGGGATAGAAACGAGGGTAACTGTATTCTGGATCGCCACCGGTGATACTCGCCATTCGGCGGTGTTGCGATCCGCCGGGGTGTTTCAGGGGATACTCGATGTGCCCCGAGATCGGCGTCGCCCAATAACCAAACCCAGGTGACGCGTCACCGATAAAGTTTTGCCCCCAGCGATCAAAGACATGGCCCCAAGGATTCGAGAACGCCAAGGAAACATGCACCCCGAATTTTTCGGTCGTAGGATCGTATCGCCAAATCCCGCCTTCGGCCAAACGAACTAACCCGTTGGGCGATTCGACTTGCGAATACTTGAACGTTCCTTCTTGGAAGTGGAGTCCCCCATCGGGTCCCCATTCAAACGCAGCGAGCCCATGGTGCGAGTCCGCAGAGTCAAATCCGATCAATTGACGCACTCGAGTGTCGGCTTTGTCGTCACCATCGGTATCGGTGAGCAACAACACATCGGGTTGTTGTGCGCAATAAACGCCACCTCGCCCGATCTCGAATCCAGTCGGTTGATGCAAACCACCGGCGAACACTTTGCACTCATCTGCGGTACCGTCAGCATCGTGATCTTCAAAGATCAGCAGCTTGTCATCCATCGGCGTCTTGGGTTTCCAATGCGGATACGACGCCATCGTTGCGACCCACAGTCGGCCTTTGTTGTCAAAGTTCAATGCGACCGGGTTAGCCAATTCAGGAAACTCTTCTTCCGAAGCAACCAATTGGATTTGGTAGCCCTTGGGCAACGTGAACAACTTTTGTTGCTCGGCGGCGTTGAGGTAATCAAGCGAGCCGAGCTTTCCCCGTTTCGCATTGGGGTCGTCGTCGCCACCGACATTTGTCTTGGGATTGATAAAGGCGAGGGTTTCCGAATCGTCCACCTGATCAGGAACCGATTCCCCCTTGGCAACCGCCCAAATGCGAGCGTCGCGATTGGCTGTCATCTGGTCCAAAATCGCTCGTTCGCGTTCCATCACGTCGGTATTGTTGTACGTACCGTCGCTGCCCGCTTTCCCACGAGCTCCATAGATCGAATAACCGTTGACGGCGCGATAGCGATGAAACCAATGGAAACTCTTGTCTTGCACTTGCTCTTTCACAGCCGCATCGACGCTGCGAGGTCCCCCTTCGCCAAACAGTCCCTGATCGAGCAGCGGGGCGAGGGCTGCGTAGCCTTTTGCGTTTAAGTGGGCGCCATTGAGTGTCAATCGCTCGTCAGACTTTTCAAACAAAGCCTTGGTTGGATTATAAAGGTCGACAAAGCCCACCCCCGTTTCCTTGGCAACACTTGCAAGGGCTTCGGTGTAGAGGGCAAGGTTCTTGTTTTGTTCTTCGCCGCTGGTGACGTTGGGATCGCCGACATCTTCAAATGCGATCGGCGAGATCAGCACGATGCGTGAGGTGCCTTTGCCATAATCTTTGCCTTGGGTTTCTTTGACCAAACGCGTCATCTGCTCGGTGAACTTGCTGAGACCTTTTTTGCCGTCAAAGGATTCGTTGAAACCAAAGAAGTAGAAAATCACTGACGCTTTGCTGTGTTTTAGGTGTGTGTCGGGATCACCAAAGTTCTGCGAGCGAATTCGCTCGAACGGTTCATCGCCCGGAAAACACAAATTGCGAACCACAAGCTCGAGATCGGCGAAACGTTGATGCAGCAAACTCTCCCAGTCGTTTTCGGTTTGCAATCGCTCGCCTAACGCATTGCCAACCAAACAGATGTGGTCGCCTTTTTTAAGTTCCACTTCGGCGGCGCAGGATCGCGTCCTCCCCACCATCAAGCTCAAGCCGACGAGCAAGAGAGCGACAAGAAATTTCGTTTGTTTTTGCATCAGGTTTTCAATCTCCGAATTATTTTCCAGAAGGTCCCGCTCCATATACCCACGCCTAAAAGGGAAGCGTCGCACCCACATTTGGATTCCGATCATACACGGAGAATTGGGGTGTAACAGTTCGCGGCAAGGCAACAAAGGGAACGCGAGCGAGGAGGGGGGAGGTGACAGCGAGGGAAACGATTAAAGGGGAGGGCAGGGCAGAGCAGGGCGGAAGAGGTTGATTGGCTCCCAATCCCCATTTCCTGCGAACTATCATGCACCACGAGACGTGAGATATCTTGTATCATTCAGACTTCATTTGTGAATTATCCGACACAACACGACCGTTTCCGCGAGCATACTATGATACACCCGGAATCCGAACTGGGTGCGAATGGCAAAGAAAACAGCTTTAAAAGCGATTTCTACAACCGAATGGGACCATCCTATCAAATCCAAAGCCTATTCGACTACATACCTGGCATCTCCTTTTTTATGAAAGACGAGCAGAGCCGGATGGTTAGCGTCAGCCAGTCGATTGTGGTTCGTTTTGGACTCGAGCACGAGGAAGAGGTGATTGGCCGCGATGATTACGACTTTTTCCCGGCTCATATCGCCGACAGCTTCGTCCGCGACGACCAACATGTGATTCGCACGGGCGAGCCGTTAATTGACCGTGTCGAGATCTGGTACACCGAGCAAAGGCTGTTGGATTGGTTTGTCACGACCAAGCTGCCGGTTTATGACAAACAGGGGACAGTAATCGGAATCATGGGAGTGATTCGCAGCTACGAAGGTCACCGCAAAACCGCGTTACCGTATAGCCAAATCAGCGACGTGGTCGAACATATTCGTGAGAATCATCGCGGACGTATCACCGTGGTGGAACTTGCCCAACGAGCCAAACCATCGACACGTCAACTGCATCGAAAATTCATGGACGTGTTCGGAATGAGCGTGCAAGACTTTTTGATGAAGACTCGGATGCAAGCGGCGTGCGACGAATTGATTCATGCAAACACCTCGATCATCGACATCGCCGATCAACTCGGATTTTGCGACCAGAGTGCGTTCACACAACAATTTCGCAAACATATCGGTGTCACACCGTCACGGTTTCGCCGCCAACATCGGTTATCGTGATGGCTCCGCAATTCAGGTCGTTGATCGTTCGGCAGGAGCCGAAACCAACATTTGAATTTTAACGTAGCTGCCATCGCCAGACTGTGGAAATCCACGCTCTGGCGAGGGTAGCTACGACAGTCATGAACCTCAATGATCCCCTCTCACTTTAGGAACCTTGA
>CAXBHV010000579.1:0-5288 GCA_963974855.1 uncultured Rhodopirellula sp.
GCAGCTACGGAAGTGATGGTCGCCTAAAAGGGCTGCTCACTCTAGATGCCTTCAATCGGGGATTGGCGGGATCCAATGCAACTCACGAGCTGGTTCATCATTGGTCAGCGTTCCTGGACTCGTCGCTCGGAATTTCAAGTGGTAGTCATTATCTTCCCAATAGTAGCGTGGGAAGTTTGGTTGGGGGCCGTCAATGGATCGACAATGGGGATGGTTCGTATACATTGAATCCAGACGAAGGTCGCGGTCAGGCGACGAAGGCGTCTCCGCTCGATTTGTACTTCATGGGGTTGGTCGACCCGGCGGATGTACCACCGCTACGCGTCTACAACACCTCTGCAGAACCGCCGATTAGCTTGTTTGGGAATCCGATCGTCCCAGCTGAGGAAATTATTTCGGAGACCACGATTGATGACATCATCAACATTCACGGTGCACGCACGCCCGGAACTGCGGAGTCACAGAAGGACTTCCGACTTGCGTTCTTGGGCGAAAGTAGCCACCGACTGCTGAATCAAGTCGAGATGACGTTTTATGAAGCCTTCGCGGCGCATTACACAAGCGATGTGCCTGTGTGGCGGGATGATCCTGTGATGGACTACGGGTGGGGCTCGATTGCGAGATTCTTTGGCGATGACGTGAGTTGGAACTCGACTTTGCCTGGTCGACAACCGATACAGAACCAGTCTCCCACCGGACAGGCATCGACGTATTACGTTTCCGAAAACGTCCCGCCCTACTATGTGAATGGAGGTCAATCGGTGGTTGGAACGGTTGATGCATCGGATCCGGATGGTCACTCGTTAGTTTTTGCATTCTCGAGTGGGAACGAAGCTCGCGACTTCCTGATTGACCCACAGACCGGTGACATTCGTGTTAATTCATATTTGGATCGAGCGGTCACGGAAGTTTACGACTTGGTCGTGACGGTGGGCGACGTGACGACACTTAATCAGATTGTGGAGATTCCTATCACGATTGTTGTGACCGGAGCCAATCGTGAACCGTCGATTTCCGGGCAAGCCTTCACGTTGTCGGAGAATCCTGAGCAGGGCCAGCTAATTGGTCAAGTCGTCGCCTCCGATCCGGATGTTAACCAGTCACTTCAGTACCAGATCACGGGAGGAAGCGAATCGGACGCCTACTCGATCGATGCGAATACAGGCGAGCTATCGGTTGCCGACCCGTCCTTCTTCGATTACGAGTCCGCACCAATTCAAACGATTACGGTCACAGTCACGGACAACGGTGATCCGTCGCTGCAGGCTTCGGCTACCATCACTGTCACGCTGACCGACGTGGTCGGTACACCTGCAGCCGCTTTGAAGCCGGGGACCTCGACCAATGTGATAGACACCAAGGCTGACTCGACCTTCGAGATTGCGTTGCTTTCGTCGGCGGAAATCGATGCGAGCACGCAAATCGATGTTGACTCCTTGCGTTTCGGGTTCTCAGGAACGGAAGACTCTTTGAAGCGTCATAAGAAAACCGGTGCACCGCGATACGAGTTGCGCGACGCCGATGGAGACGGAACGATTGATGTCGTAGCGGTCTTTGAGTTGAATAAAACCGGTCTGACCGTCGGTGACACCGAGGGCCTTTTGACGGGTAGTCTGCTCAGCGGTGAGTCGATCCAAATCTTATTAACACTCGAAGTTAGATCGGGTGGAGGCGGAGGAAAGGGCGGCGGTGGAAACGGCGGGGGAGGCGGCGGAAAAGGCAAGAAACCCTAGCCAACCAACCCGTCGGCTGGACAAGCTTCGGTGGCGAAATGCGGGGCAACTCACCTCGGAGTTTCGATTGACACTCATAATCGCAGATGCAATTCCACTAGTTGAATCTGCGGACGGATTAGGCAAGAACAGACGCAACCTGACCGCAAACCCTGGTTTGCGAGGTAAGCTACTCGGACAATAACGCGGGGAAAACGTTCAACTCGACCGATTTCGTGTCCGGCGAAGAAAGGAAAAAGGTACGCGGGGAGGAAAAAGGTATAGGGACTCTTTGTTGGCAGTTCTAATCGAAGCCAGGCCGCGTTCCGGTGGCCGACTCCGGTGAATCGCCCGGTCGATGAAGCCGGAGCATCGACGTCAGCCCGTGATGACGTCAGCCCGTGATTAGGCGCGGAGGTGTCAAAGACCGAAGTGATTTCCTCCGCCGACGCGAGCGCAATGTGTTTGTGACGAGATCCGCCGGAGCCATGCTTCGGATGAGAAGCCCTCTGGCTCGATTCATGCGGCAGTAAAAGGTCTTTCTCGTTTTGAATCCATTGTCGATGCAAAACAATCAGCAGACGGTCCCGGGCTGATACAATTCGGAGCGATTCGCTTGAGGATTCTGTTGCCCACACCCAAAGGAGTTGAGCATGCGATTCTCAGTATTCATGCTGACGGTGTTGATTCCGCTTGCTGCAGCATCCGTTTTGGACGCCCAAGACGCAAACGAGCAGGCCAGCTCTGTGCGGGAGCCCGTCTTTGACATCGGCGAAGTCGAAGTCCTCGAGGTCAGTACGGCCGATGTGCTGGAGTTTCTTCAAAATACCCATCGCCGCACGGTAAACAAGTACAATCGGTCAAGCAGACAACGTTCTGGGCAACATACAAGAGCTATTGAAGGTCCAAAGCTATTGAAGGTCCAACAGTGCGTGAGAACAACGGCTTCCCTTTTCGATTTCGATTTAGCATATTAACGCTTCGCTTGACCACTTGCACGACGGCCTGTTTCTTCGCTATCTACCGACACCTTCAGCAGCCAATTGTTGTGACTCATCTCTAAATCCTTTCGCAACATTACATCCGCCAGAATGACACGTCGCCAACTCAGCCGTAAGAAAAAAGCTTGCTTCGGCATCGTGACAACGGGCCTGTGCTTACTGCTGATCGAATGCGTGTTGACGCTGCTGGGCGTCGGACGATCGACCGATCACGCGGACCCGTTTGTCGGTTTTTCAAACCAAGTCCCCCTGTTCGAACCATTCACCGATGAAGCCGGGAAATCATGGCTTCGAACGGCGGAGAACAAATTGGTTTGGTTCAACGACCAACAATTCATCGCCGCCAAACCAGCCAACACCAAACGCATCTTTTGCTTGGGTGGATCCACGACGTTCGGACGCCCCTACGACGACACCACGTCCTTCTGCGGCTGGCTTCGAGAATGGTTGCCGCACATCGACGCAACCACCAACTGGGAAGTCGTCAACGCCGGCGGTGTTAGCTACGCGAGCTATCGTGTTGCCACCGTGATGCAGGAATTGACCGCCTACGAACCCGATATCTTCATCGTCTACACTGGCCAGAACGAGTTCCTGGAACGTCGCACCTACGCCGACTTCTTTGATCAATCCGAAATACAGCTTTGGCTCAGCGGGTGGCTCGCCAAGACTCGCACGTATGGCTGCATCGACTCGATCCTTCGGCGTCAACGCGACACGAAACCGAATCCCAATGTCAGTGTGCTGCCCGCCGAAGTCGACGAACAACTCAATCACACCATTGGCCCATCGGACTATGTTCGCGACAATGAGTGGCGCCGCGATGTTCGACTACATTTCCAGTTCAACCTCAATCGAATGATCGACATCGCTAGTGCATCAGGCGCGAAGATCCTGTTTGTCGTGCCGGCGTCCAACGAAAAGGACTGCAGCCCATTCAAGATCGAACCTGAGGCGACGGATTTCCAAGACGGCCAATCTGCTTTCGCTAAACTGGATTTCGCGCGTGCCAAGGAAGCGTTCCAGACGGCGCTGAATCTTGATATCTGCCCGCTTCGCGCACCCGACGACTTTTTGGATATCGTTCGCGACTTGCCAGAAGCCGACGACGTTTGTGTGGTCGATTTCGACCGGCAACTGCGCGAGGTCTGCCTCGCCGAACAAGGGCACGATCTACTGGGCGACGAATACTTCCTGGACCACGTTCATCCGACCATCGACGTCCACCGCCGCCTGTCGCTGTGGATCGCCGATGCGATGCGCCGGTCCGAATGGTTATCGCCCGGCGCGCTCGGCACCAAGGACATTCCCAGCGAAACGCTCGCCGACGTGGACGCGTTGATCCAAAGTCGCATCGATCCGCGTAAACAAGGAGTCGCGCTGCGAAACCTCGCCAAGGTCATGCACTGGTCGGGCAAATTCGAAGTCGCCGAAGCCCGTGCTCGCGATGCGATCGCCAAACTCAACGGTGACGCCGAAAGTCAATTCATCTTGGCCGATTGCTTACGATGGACCGGTCGGATCGATGAATCGGTACGGGTTTACCAACGTGCGGTCAACGAATTTCCTGGTGACCTGCGGGGTGCTCAGCGGTTTGGGCAGTTGCTCTTGGAACTTGGCCAATACGAAACGGCTCAGGGACTTTTCTCGATCGCTGTGATCGGTTGGCCGGAAACCAACCCGAGTCATTGGTCGGCACGCTACCAACTTTCACTGGCGTGCATCGGCTTGGCTGACTTTAAATTCGCGCGAACCGAGCTCCAGCGATGTCACGAGCATGATCCAATGAATATGGACGTAACGTTTGCGCTCGCCGAATCATGTGCCGGAGTCGGCGACACCGATACCGCGATTAAGCTTTACAATCGCGTTCTCGATGCCTTCCCCAACGATGTCGAAACCTACGTGCGTCTCGGCAACCTGCAGCTCACCCGCATGGATCCACAAGCCGCCGCCGCAAGCTTCGCCTCGGCTCTCTTGCTCGCCCCCGAGCACCCCCAAGCCCAAGCAGGCAAACGCATCGCGTCCCAGCTGATTGCCACGCAATCGAAGTCGAGCCCCCGAACGTAACTGGCTATCAGTGGAGGGCTATCGCCAAACTACGTCCGGTGTCGGCCACCGAAGCACAATGCTGCCGTCCAAAACACGAATAGAGAGCCAATGCAACTTTTCAAAACATAAAAAGAGTCCGCGGACCTTTTCTTTGTCCGGACCTTTTCTTTGTCTAGTTCGTGTACGTTGTTCAGTTGCCTGAATCGCGGTGCTTTAGTGTCGCGGGTTAATCGGTCACCCATTGTCGCGATAGGACGGCGGAAGAATGAGTTCAGATTCCTCTTTCACCGTGCGCAGCGTCACACCGAGAGCTTTCGCTATGGACGGGTCACCTATTCGATTGGCTATCGAGTCAAGTATAAAGTTACCTACAGCGATCGTAATAAGTGCGAAAAGGCCGATACTGCTGCACCATCGAAAAACACCGATCCCCCAGCGTTTGACTGATGCTGCCCAGCCATGCTTACTTGCTTCGCCCTGTTCATACTTCGAGAATGCTTCTGAATTGAGCGACGCTTCACCA
>CAXBHV010000580.1:0-5287 GCA_963974855.1 uncultured Rhodopirellula sp.
CTTGCTCCGCTCGTTCTGACCTCCCCAAAACAAGTTTCGGGGAGGTGAAGCACGCTAAACGCTTCACTTCAAACAGCTTAAACGCCGCTCAACAGACTAACTCTGTTGTAGCGCTGCGGCGAGCTGTTCGTAGGTTCGCTTGGTATCGATGTTGCTGCCGCGATTGTCCAAGGCAATCTGATACAAGTGTTGACCACACTCGGTGGGATAATTGCCGGTCACACAGGCGCGACATAAATTGTCTTCGGGCAACCCGATCGCGCGAGCGATCGCATCGACGGGTAGATAACGCAGCGAGTCCGCGCCAAGATCGTCCGCCAATCGCTGCTGAGACTCGTCAGTCAATTCGCCGTTGATGCCAAAGTACTTCGGTGCAATCAACTGATCGATCGTACTCATGTCGATCCCGTAAAAGCAGGGTGCGACGATGGGCGGACAAGCGACGCGGACGTGGATCTCTTTGGCGCCACCGACTTCACGAATCCGGTCCAACAAGACGTTCATGGTGGTACTGCGGACGATCGAATCTTCGACCAAGATGACCGTTTTGCCTTCGAGCACTTCGCGAAGCGGCGTGTACTTTGCTGCTGCCTTGGCCTTTCGCGCTCCGCCACCTTCGATAAAGGTTCGCCCAGCATAGCGGTTACGAATCAAACCTTCGCGGCAAGGAATCGAGAGCTCAAACGCCATCGCATCGGCGGCCGCTTTGCTGGTGTCCGGTACCGGCACAATGATCGTGTCTTCGCTGTTCAGTGGCACACGACCGAGGGCGCGTTCAGCGCGAGCCAATTCTTCGCCAAGATGGGTACGACTAAGGTAAACACTTCGATCATCCAACGTGCTAGCGACGTTGGCAAAATAGATCCACTCAAAGAAGCAGTGAGCAGGCGATTTTTCTTCGGCAAAACGCTCAATCCGAAATCCGGTTTCGGGATCGATGATGATCGCATGCCCAGGGGCCAACGATTTGATCTGGTCATCGGAGAACCCAAGGTTCAATAGCGCCACACTTTCGCTGGCTGCGGCAAACAACGGGCCTTCGTTGGCGTAACACATTGGCTTTACCCCCAACGGATCACGCGCGACGATCATTTCGCCTTCGGCCGTCAGCAATGCTAGGCTATAGGCACCATCAAACCCGGCGGTGGCTTCACGCAAGATTTCGATCCAATCGATCCGATCGGGCTTCTGGCTCAACAGACGACCGAATTCGTGCAAGATGATTTCGGTATCGGTGTCCAGCGTCAGGTGGTGATCGCCATCGGCCAGCAGTCGCTCTTTCAGCAGACCGTAATTGGCCAGTTGGCCGTTGAAACAGAAACTGAACCATTTCCGCTTGTGAATATGCTTTCGCTCGAACGGTTGAGCGTAGCTGCGGTCATCTTGGCCACAGGTGGCGTAGCGGACGTGGCCGATCGCGGCGCGGCCGGCCAGGTGTTTCATCAACGATTCGGACTTGGCCCGATGATTCAGCCGAAATACCTCGGTCACAGTGCCGACGTCTTTACGGGTTCTCAGAATCGACGGACGTGCGGGATCGAACGTTGTCATTCCCGCAGCAAGTTGGCCGCGATTTTGGATATCCAGCAACATTCGAGGCAACAACCGCGAAATGTGGCGTGGCCCATCGGAGGTACACAGCGGGCTTCGACCGCGCCCCGACAGGTGGTAAATGGCAGCAACACCACACTCGTGATGTAATTCGCTCATATCAGATGCTTCGTTCTGAGGAAGATGAAGAGGCGGATGGTTCAGCGAAGAAGCAGAGATTTTGAATCAATGCAGCTCCATCAAGTCTACATGAAATGTACGCTGGGCTTCCAAGGTCGTCGATTCCCCAACACAATTCAATCTTCTTGCAGTGGCGTGAAGCTGCTATTTCCTGGTGAAAACCACGACGCGATCCGCATCCGTTGTTGAAAATTACTAGCAATATGCAGTCCGAATCGTCTGAATGCATGACTGCAGCTCCTATTTCCGAATCCTCCGCAGCCTCGCAACGGCTGCCCAATTTAAAGTCATCAAGGAATCGTTTTTCCGATGAACCAAGCTGAAAACGAGAATTTAGCGCACCGAAAATCTGCGATCCAACGAGCACGTAGTGTCGTGGTGAAGGTGGGGACGAGGGTCCTTACCACCCCCTCCGGCAAACTTGATCGGGATCGTATCGAGAAACTTTCGGCGCAACTTTGTCGCATCGCCGACACGGGGCGGCAAACCGTCATGGTCAGTAGCGGTGCCGTCGGCGCCGGCGTCGGCAAACTGGGTCTGACGACTCGGCCCAAGGTCGTCGCGCAACTGCAGGCCGTCGCGGCAATCGGCCAAACCGATTTGATCCAGGCCTATGAAACGAGCATCGCAGCGCGTGGACGCCATGCCGCTCAAGTCTTATTGACCGCTTCGGACCTTCGCCGCCGCAGCGCTTATCTACACGTTCGAAATGCGCTAAGCCGCATCCATGAATATGGAGCAATCGCGATCGTGAACGAAAACGATTCGGTGGCAGTGCGTGAATTGACAACAACGTTCGGAGACAATGACCGGTTGGCCGCTCGCGTTGCCGGACTGTTGACGGACACGTTGCTGATCATTCTTTCGGATATTGACGGGCTGTATGATGGGCCGCCGAATAACGCTAATAGCAAACGAATCGAATTGGTCCCACAGATTGACGATTCGATCCTCAGCCTTGCCAAGGACAAACTGAGCAATGTCAGCAAAGGGGGCATGGCGAGCAAACTGCAAGCAGCAAAAATTGCGGCCTCGCATGGACACTCGGCGATTATCGCGCCTGGGCATGACGACGCAGTGCTGGACAAGATTTTTGCTTGTGAAAACGTGGGAACCCTTTTCCTACCGACCGAAAAAACGATCAAGGGACGTCGTCGCTGGATCGGCGGTTCTGCCAAGGTCGAAGGAGTTTTGCATCTGGACGCCGGAGCGGCCAAAGCGGTTTGGGAAAATGGCAAGAGCCTACTGCCGGTTGGCGTCAAGTCGATCATTGGAACGTTCAAGCGAGGGGCCGTCGTTGCGCTGCATGATCCCGCCGGAAACGAGATCGCTCGCGGGTTGTGCAATTACCGCTCGAGCGAACTTGAAAAGATCCTGGGCAAGCCCAGCGACCAAATTGGCGAACTGATCGGCCACTGTCCTTACGAGAACGTGATCCACCGCGACAACCTCGTGCTGACTCGTAACGGCGAGTTCGCGTAAACACGCATCGGCAAGATGGCATCGTGCTACGGCGGAACTCTTTTCGCCACGGCGTCATGAATTGACATCGCATCAGACGTGGCTTGATGAAGTCGCCGCCGAGGAATCTTTCCGCATCAGGCCGTCTTCCATTTGATAGATCGTGTCAAACACGTCCAGGGCCCGGTGGTCGTGAGTGACCACGATCACTCCGGCTCCCTGTTCGTGGGCCACTTTGGCAAACAGCTCCATCACTTGGCGGCCGCGATGCCCATCGAGGGCCGCCGTCGGTTCGTCGGCCAGAATCACGCTGGGGTGGTTCGCCAACGCGCGGGCCACCGCGATCCTTTGTTGCTGGCCGCCGGAGAGCATCGATGGCAGATTGTTGGCTCGATCGCCAACGCCTAAATAGTCCATCAGTTCCATGGCGCGCCGCCGTGCAAAGCGAGTGGATTGACCGTTCAACTGCATCGCAATTTGAACGTTCTCGATTGCCGTCAGGAAGGGAATTAGATTCGACTTTTGGAAAATAAAACCGATGTGCTGGCGGCGAAAGGATCGCAGGTTGGTGTGAGCCGCTTCGCCATCGATCACCAGTTGGTTACGGATCCGAATGCTGCCCGAGGTAGGCGGATTGATCAGCCCCACGGCGGTCAAAAACGTGGACTTACCCGAGCCACTCGGCCCCAGTAACGCGACGACTTCGCCTTGGGCAACCTGCATTGTCGCATCACGCATGGCGACGACTTCGGTGTTCCCACTGCCATAGATTTTTGTCAAACCATCAGCTTCGATGGCATAGGGAGTGCCTGCTGTCGAGGTCATGAGAGCGCCTCGTTGGGGGAAACTTTCATCGCTTTCCAAATCCCCAGGATGCTGGATGCAACGGAAATCGCCAGCACGATTGCCGCCAACTGAAGGAGGTCCGAATCGGCAAGAATCACGCGACGTGGAAACAGCGGAAACAACTGTAGGCCAACCAAATAAGCGATCCCAAAGCCAACGCAACCCAGGATCAAGGCCTGCTGCAAAATCATGCCTAGGATGACGGTGTTTGGCGCCCCGATCAATTTCAGCAGGGCGATCGAGTGAATCTTGTCGAGCGTCAGCGTATACAGAATCAACGCCATGATGATCGCCGCGATCACGGTCAGCAGAACGCGGAACAATCCGATTTGGCGACGCACTTTTTCTACCGAACCTTTCAGCAACAACTCTCGCTGGCCTTCGCTGGTGAACACCGACACATCGCTCCAGCCGGAAATTGTTTCAACGGCTCGCTGGGCATCCGATCCGTCGGACAGCGTGATCATCACGGCACTGATTTGAGGTCGCGCGACGGCCGGCAGTTGTGCCGATGGCCGGAAGGCGTTCTCCAGGATGCCCGGCTGCTGGACCGCCAGTTCGAATTCGCGGCCCCGAGCTTCGCGTGCGGCTCGTTCCAACCGCACCGCTTCGCCCGGCACATCAAACTGAATCGCCTGAGCGTCGGCGATGGTAAAAAACGCTAGCCCGTCCCCACTAGAACTGATCATATTGCGTGTGGTTCCCACGACGGTGTAGGTCTCTTTGCCGAGTGGGATCTGATCTCCGACGTCTAAGCCCAATGTTTCATCGGTGATCATTTCGAAATGCGATTGCCCCAGCGGACGTCCGGCGGTCAACGCAACCCATTCACCTTTGTCGGTGGGCCAACTGAGTCCCAGCACAGCGATCCGCAGGGGCTTGCCATCGCGTTGGCGTTGGATGGTGTGGTAGACAAATTCTCGTGACGACTCGACGCCCGGAACCGCGGCAGCCCGATAGACTAGATTCGATGGCACCCGCGACAGCTCGGCAAACGGACCGCGAGTGTCACGTTGGACGATCCACAAATCGGCTCCGACGCGATCGATCAGCAACGTGGCGTCTTCGACCACGCCGCGATAGATTCCTCCCATACCCATCACGACCATTAGCAACATGCCGATGCCAACAGCCGTCAGAGCAAACCGTCCCACGTTATGGCGAATGTCTTTGGTGGCGAGGTTCACGGAATCACCACCCGTTGGCTGTCTCTCAGCTTCGTTTGCTGCTTGACGGGCGTGATCACTAC
>CAXBHV010000581.1:0-5266 GCA_963974855.1 uncultured Rhodopirellula sp.
GTTGGGAGTGAGGAGCTTGCTTCCGAATTGCCAGCTCCGAATTCCCAGCTCCCAACTCGCAGTTCCCAATAAATGAACGAACTATCGCTTTTGCTGCTTCTGCTAGCGAGCTTGCTGACGACGCTGTTGGCAGTGCGTTGGTTGAGTGATTCGTTTGACCAGCCTTCCGTTTTGGGCGAATTGTTGCTTGGTGTTTTGCTCGGTAACCTCGGCGTGTTCTTCGGCGAACCACTGTTTGAAATTCTAATGAACCCTGAATCAACGGAGTCAGTTGCCGAGTCGGCTCCGGTCGCCGCGCATGTCGCAACCGTCTTTCAGGCTCTCGCAGAAATCGGAGCTGTGTTGCTTCTGTTCTCTGCAGGTCTAGAAACGAGTGTCGCGAAGATGAGGCGGGTCGGTGGAAGGGCAACTGTCGTGGCATTGGTTGGCGTTGTTGCCCCGTTTTCGCTGGCGTACCTGACTTGCTTGTTGCTGCATGTCGAAATGGACGTTGCGGGTCACCTGTTCCTGGCGGCAACGCTCAGTGCGACCAGTGTTGGGATTACCGCCAGCGTGCTGAAGGACCTCATAGCCATCGAACGTCCCGAATCCGAAGTCATCCTGGGTGCCGCAGTCATCGACGACGTGTTGGGCTTGGTTTTGCTGGCGATTGTTTCGCGAATCGCCATCAGTGGTTCCGTTGATGGTTTTCTCGTTGGCAAGACGCTCGCGATCGCCATGGTCTTCATTGTCGTCGTGATCTTTGCTGGAGAACGTTTGGCGGCAACGGGCCTCGCCATCACTCGTCGCCTGGATAAGCAAAACGGACTTCTGCATTTCGCACTTGCCTTCGCGTTCGCCGTCTCTTGGATCGCACAATCGGTTGGCTTGGCCGCGATAGTTGGCGCTTTCGCGGCGGGGCTGGTCATGCGAAACAGCACGCCGAACGGGAAACCAGAGAACAATGGTTTCCAAGCAAATTCGACTGTTCTAGCCGCGGTTTCGCCTATCGAGCGGTTTTTGTCACCACTGTTTTTCTTGTACGTGGGAATGCAAGTCGATGTACGATTCTTTCTCAATACTCAAACCTTGCTGCTCGCATTGGTTTTTTGCGTGTGCGCAGTGATTGGAAAACTCATGGCGGGCCTAGTCGCCGGTCGAGACCTTGATCGAATCAGCATCGGTATTGGCATGGTTCCCCGAGGCGAAGTGGGCCTTGTGTTTTTGGGAGCAGGACGAAGTCTTGGAGTGATTAGCGACTCGCTGTTCGCCGCTTTGGCAATCGTTGTTTTCGTGACCACGTTGATCACGCCGCCAGCGTTGAAGTGGGCGATTGGGGAGGGAGTTGGGGGTGAGGAGTGAGGAGTTGGCGAATCAAACTCCCAACTCCTCACTCCCTATCTCCTCACTTTCTTCTTTTTTTCGTGAAGGATTCGGCGAGCCGCGTCATCTAAACGAGCAGTCTACAAAACACTACCTCCTCAAGGATTCGAGGAAATCATGAAAAACGCAATGAAGCCGTTGGTCTGGCCAGTCGCTCTTTCGCTGGTCTTTGTCTTTTCCGGCTGTGCCAAAGATCGCACCGCCCTCGTGGGAATGCCCGGCGGCGGGGGCTGTGGTGGAGGAGGCTGCGGTAGCTCGCCTAGTCCTGCGGGTTATTCCGCCGTGGCAGATTATCGTGCGACTGGCAGTGCGGCGATGCCCCAGCATGACATGTCGCGGCAAGCGATGGCTTCCCAATCCATGCAGCAGCCGATGGTTGCCTCCGGTGGCGGCGTCATCAACAACAAGCTTTGTCCGGTCATGGGCGAGCCCCTGGGTTCCATGGGCGATCCCGTTCCGGTGACCGTTGGTGGGGAAACTCTGTATGTTTGCTGTCGCGGCTGCGTGAAAAAGGTGAAAGCCGATCCGGCCAAGTACTTCGCGATCGCCCGAAATGAGTGAGCGTGGGGATACGGGAACGCTGGGATGCAGACTTCCCGCTGTAAGTCTTTCCACGGACTCGACTTCAGTTACGAATTCCGTGATAATTCCGCGAAATTCGTGAAGATTTCGAGGTCGAACAGCATCCAAGTGTTCTGAACAGACTGCGGGGTAACGGAAACCGCGAAGGTTTTCGGCGTTCGCCGGGTGAGGCCGAAAGCCTTGGCGGCTTCCGCCACTGGTTTTGTGTTCGGTTCTTAGAAGTCGCAAATAAGCAAATGCTATGAATTGCAACAGCGTCCAACAACAACTTTCAAGCTACTTCGACGGCGAGCTTTCTGAGCCGGCCGCGATGCAGGTGCGTCAGCACGTCCAATCCTGTGCGACTTGTCAAGCGGAACTGGACGGGTTCGAGGTCGTCAGTTTGGCGATTGGGACTCCGGTTCACGGCGAAGCACCGCCGTGGTCTGCGGTCCAGGAGAAGCTATTAACCGACGAGCCTGTGTCGCCTGCCGCAACGGTGCAGCTCGCTCGACCGGCAGCCGAAGGAAACAATCGTCGATCCAAGTGGATCAGAGACGTGATGGTGATCGCCGGCTCGCTAGCCGCATCGGTCTTGATTTTGGCTTGGACCGTCGGGCGAAACGACGTTCCAGTCCAAGTTGCAAGCCACGATGCTTCTTCGATGCAAAAGGACGCTTCGGCCACGATAAAACCATCTTCCGACGGGGTTGTCACAGGCCACGGCCATGCCGGCCATCAGCATGCGGCACACGGCGGGGAGGTTGCCGCCGTGGTCGATCTGCATGACACACTAAGTCAACACGCCGTCGGCACCGATGCGGCGATGCTGACGCTGGCAAGCCGATACAATGGCCAAGACGCGTCGCTGGACGAGGTGGTCGCTAGCTTCGGACGCAGGCCGTCAATCGAGTCGATATTGCCACCGTCGGTGAAGTTGGTGTCCACAAAACTTCTCGAAATGCCGCAGTGCAATTGCAGCGAAGGCGAATGCACTTGTGGTCCGGGCCGGTGCAATTGCGTTGCCGCGGTATGCGAACGACCCGATGGTTCCACGTTCTTGGTGGTCGAACAGTGTCGAGGGCAGGATGTCAAGTTCGGAGACGCTCCCACACAGATTGTCCGCCGCGGCGAGCATGAGCTGAAGGTCGGCAAGAATGGCGACGCACTTGCCGTCAGTTGGCAGGCGGCAGGCGGTCGGCTCACCGCCTTTGGCTTGCAAGACCTGGAAGAACTCGATCAGATGCTTGCAATGAATTAGGCGTTCCCCCATAGCGGAACTCGCCAAGAGTTTTGAACACACCGGCGAGATTCTGAACAAACCCAAAGTCCTTGGCGGCTTCCGCTACCTGTGGTTGTGGCTTTGAAAGCGTTGACGGCTTTCGCTTTCCGAATGGAAATATCGTTTCAACCGCAAGCAGTGTTTTTCGAGTAGATGCCAACTTGCGAGCGCGACCACATACGTCAGCACAAACATGAACGCAACGTAGGCCAGATGCGCGACAATGGAATCGTCACCACCAAATCGATCGAAGACGCTTGCCGAAAACGGCAGCAGCGCGACCAGCGGAATCAGCGGGCTTTGAAACACGTACATCGCGTAGCTGTATTTTCCCAGCGAGCGAAGCCAACGCCAGCGAAACGCACGAGCAAGATTACTCCTGCTTTCTGGCCGCAGAACAACGGCGATCAAAAACGCAAATGTGAATGGAAATGCGGTTTCAGCGGTCGTCAGTAGACGTCGATTGAAAAGAGCAACCGCCAACGTGGCGACAGCACTCAAAATCAGTAGGATTCGCAAAAAACGAATGCTTTGCACCGGCGATCGAGTGGTCGGCTGCGACCGCCGGTAAATCACCAACATCGCACCGATCAACATGGCGTCAAATCGAAAAAAGCTAAAAACGTCCGGCGCGACATCGTTATCGCTCCACGCCGCAAAGACGATTCGACTGGCAGCACAAACCGCGAATCCAATTCCCGCGACACGCAATAACCAACGATCAGGGACTGTGAAAATGATCCACGGCCAAATCAGATAAAAATGCTCCTCTACGGCGAGCGACCAAAAATGATCGAGTCTTCCGAAACTCCACTCCCCCATCCAACTCATGCGAATGTTGCTGAGGTACGTCCACAGGTAGAACTGTTGCTCCGTCGCTTGCGTGAACGGGGCACGGCTTCCTAGAATCAAAGGCAGGATCACGACGAAGAGACCGAGAGCCGCAAAGTACAGAGGGAAGATTCGCAGACTTCGCCTGGCAAAGAAGTTTCGATATCGGTGGGGGCTGGACTTCGCGTCCAGCAACACGCCGGTAATCAGGAATCCGGATAGAACAAAGAACAGTTCGACGCCCCGACTGCCTAACGTCAACGCATCATGCAGAACTGCCCCCAGTCGTGTGTCGGTCGGAATGTCGCGACTGAAACGGTAGAGCGTCACGGCCAGAATCGCCAAACCCCGAACCCCATCCAATTCCGGGATGTGATTCGAGGCGACGATTGATTTCGAGCTTGCTGATTCGTTCATGCGATTGATGCCAAACGAAGTTCATTGCTTTGCCGTTCCGCTCAGCGAGGTGAACTCCGCTGGACACCGAGCGACCATCAGTGCTGATGACCGGCGTGTGGATCAGCCGCAGCAGGTGCCGATTGGGTTGCCGGGGCGGCATTCGACATTGGCATCGGTGGTGCCTGGCTGCTCGGAGGTGCGGCAATTTGCGTTTGCAAAGCCGAATCGCCCGACGTGCTTAGCCGAAGCGTTGTGGGCAGTGACGAAGGCGCGGTTGCCGGTGCAACGCCAGCCTGGGTTTGACAGCAACTTGAGCCGCCATCGGCACAGCAGCTTGATCCGCCATTGGCACAACAACTCGATCCGTTTCCGGCAATGGGCACACTTGCGAAAGGTTGAGCCGACGAGGCTTGGGCCAGGAACGGCATCTGTGTTCGGATGGGGGCTGCCGAATATGGAGCGGCAAGCTGAGTCGGCATGTTGGAATAGACCGGAGCTGGCTGATAACTCATCGCTGGTTGGTAGCTCGGTGCCGCGGTTTGGTAGCCGCCAGCGTAGTACGACGCCCCAACGCGATACGGAGAGCCTGGAGCGGCGGTGATTGGCGCGGCGGCAATCCCCTCCTGAGCGTTGCCCGAACAGCCGCAACCGGCTTGGGCTTGAGCAGGAACACCAATCAATCCGGCCAATGCGGTTACTGCAATGAACATTTTCATCATCAAAATCTCTCTGGTGGTTTTTGGAAATCGTGAACTCACATGGCCGCTTGGATGCCGCGAACCATCGCATCCTTCACGAAAAATCAAAGTGAGTCAGCTTCACGCAGCTTTC
>CAXBHV010000582.1:0-5264 GCA_963974855.1 uncultured Rhodopirellula sp.
CGCAATAGCTCTGCAATGACTTCTGAACTGAACACCCAAACGCTCGATGAACTTGAAGCCGCCGCTAGCGAGAAATTTGCCTGGCAATGGGACGCGACTTCGATTGCCAACCAACCATTTAAGCTGGCCGTTGCGGCGGACCCCGACGGCATGCTGATCGAAGCCTGCGAACGCCAAGACGCTGGCGAAGAAGGGGTGATCGATCCGTTCTGGGCGACCACATGGCGAGCCGCGGCGGGGCTGGATCGCTACCTCGATCAAGTCGACGTCAAAGACGTTCCCGTTCTGGAATTGGGTTGCGGCACCGGACACGCCGGTATCGCCGCGATGCTGCGGGGCGCAAATGTCACGCTGACCGATGGCGTCGAGGACCCGCTATTGCTGGTGCGAATGAGCGTTTGGCAGCTGCGCGATCAATGCATCGTCCAGCGTTTGCGATTTGGCATCGACACCATCGACGATCAATCGTTTCCGATCATTCTTGGCAGCGACGTGACGTACTTGCGTCAATTGTGGCCCGAGCTTGACGTTTGTTTGCGGCAACATTTAGCCACGGGAGGCCAAGTGCTGCTAAGCGATCCATACCGGTTTATCGCCAACGAATTCCGCGAGTGGATTCAAAAGCACGGCTGGCATTACACCGAGCACAAAGTCGAACTGGCGGATGATCCCAAACACCCGATCCGCATCATGCAATTGCGAGACGCGCAATAGAGAGTGCCCGGCCTTTCTCCGCAGCTCCTCACTTGGCTTGCTTTACGATTTCCAGAATTTGCTGAAGTGCGTCGAGAGCTTCCTGCTGCTCCGAATCTTGCGAACTTTCTGGCGTGCTTTCAGAATCTCCGCCTGCCAAACGATCAAACATCCCGCCGACCTCTTCTGCGGCATCAGCCAATTCGCCGCCCAGGCCACGAATCTCGTTCAACGTGTTTTGAACCATGTCATACGGATCGCCAACGTCCTCGCCAAGAAATTCGGAGATCATTTCTCTCATCAGCTCAGGATCACCAAATGGCATCCGCGAGCTCATCGAAAAAGTCTCGATCATCTGCTGGGCAAACTCCACGGGTGTTTGACCCTCGTCGTTTTTGACAGACAACGACGCTCCTTCGGCGATCATCGCGGCGACCACTGCTGGGTTTTGCGACTGCATCGCCATAAAGATAGGTGCCGGAAAAGTCGCAGGGGTGTCATTTACCCTCGCACCACTCTGTTTTAATCGCTGCACTTCATCTTGATCGCCGATACAGATTGCCTGGACCAATTTGACACTGTCGGGCAGCGAGGCAAGGTACTCCGCTTCGGCTTGCTGCTCTTGCTCTTCAAGCGAACTCAACACGTTTTCACGCGTTTCCTTTTCTTCGATGGGCAGGATTTCGTCGAAGCCGCCGTAGGGAGTTGAGAACGCGACATCGGCATGCCCGACATCGATCACCGTGTCTTTCCAAACAGCAATCCCGAGCCCGTGCTCGTCGTCCCACTCACAATCGGTACTGAATCCAATCCAAGCGAAGCCGTCCACCGCTTGCGGGCTGACCAAGATTTCGAGCGCACCCAAGTTATCACGCAAATCGGAAACCGATTCGATGGTCTCATCCTCATCGAACCAATCCTCATTGTTTTCCATGAAATAACGAGCCCAACGCAGCGACGCATCGAGCACCCGCTCAATGATTCGTGACTGGTTTTTCAGCAGATACTTGACCGCCGCGATCTGAGCCTCGGTCGGCTCGAGATCGGCGACCAACGGTTGCGAAGAAAAACCGTCGTTCATTTCGGTGTCGATCTCGATCACCACATCGCAAAGCTCTTGCGGGCCGTTCCAGCCTTTGATCTCCGTTTCACAACTCCAGCCAGCGCCTTCCTCATCGCGAGTGAACCAGAGACCTTCGATCAGAATCGCTTTTTTCATCGGTATTCTTCGCAGCGTTAAAGCGTTAAGTGGATGGTGTCACCACGAGCGTGACGAGTCGGATGACCATCGCTACTTTCGCAACGAGCAAACGCGACAATCATCACTCTTTGGCAACACAGTATAAGTGTTGCTTGCCGCGAAAAAAGATCTCGTCGCCGACAATGGCCGCCGAGGCATCAATTTCCTCGTCGAGCTTGTTATTGGCAATGACCTCAAACGATTTTCCGTGCTTCAAAACCACCGTCGTGCCATCACGCCCGGTCAGATAAACGTTCCCGTTCGCCGCGACCGGCGACGCGTAGACGGTCGAGATATCGGGTAATCGAGTTTGGTCAATCCGTAATTCGCCGGTTTTCGCATCGCGTGAAACCAGGACGCCATTATTGGCTTTGACGAAATAGAGCTGGCCTTGATACAGCAGTGGCGATGGCACGTACGGCGCCGCGTCCTCTTCGATCCACGTGATCGTCTCGCTATCCGTGACGTCTCCTTTGCTGCTGAGCGGGATCGAATAGATCGCGTAACCTCGAAATCCGGTCATCACAATCACGTTGTCTTCGAATCGGACTGGCGATGGAATCGGATTGCCCGCTTGACCGCCGCACTCCCAAATCAATTCGCCCGTGGCCAAGTCATAGCTACGAACTCGATTGCTGCCGTTGGTGATCACTTGTGTACGTCCACCAAATTCGGTGATCAAAGGGGTCGACCAAGTTGTTTGTTCATCGCGAGTTTGTCGCCATCGCTCTTCACCCGATTTCGTGTCCAATGCCACGATGAACGATTCGCCTTCGTGATCAAAGGGGACCACGAGTGTGTCGCCGAAAACCGCAGGCGAACTGCCTTCGCCAAATTGAGCTCGTGTTTGCATCTTGCCCAGATCGCGACTCCACAATGTTTTTCCGTTTAGATCCAAACAGTAAACGCCTCGCGATCCAAACGAAACATACAGCCGCTGTCCGTCGCTAACCGGCGATGCCGATGCAAACGTGTTGGTGTTATGCCCGGATTCGTGAGGTACCTGCTCGGTCACGGTGCTACGCCACACCTCCGCCCCGCTGGCACGGTCGTAGGCTAAAACCATGAACGCGTAATAATGGGTCGGTGCCGATCCGCCACCGAAACCACGTCCACCGCCGCCCCGGCCACTGCGGCCGCCACGGTCACCGCCACGGTCACCGCCACGGTCGCCGCGACCAAAACCGCCTGGTCGCCCACCTTCAGAACGATCTCCACCGGGGCGAGCTCCACCACGGTCGGGTCGCTGTGGCTCGGACGATTCCGCTGTCTGTGGCTCTGCTGCCGCTTCGGCTCCCTCTTTCATCCGATCGGTTTTCACTGCGGTCGCGACATAGACGCGGTCGTCCAACACGATCGGGGTCGAGCTGCCGACACCTGGGACTTCGATTTTCCAGCGAATGTTCTCGGTTTCGCTCCACTGAGTCGGCGGATTCCCCGCCGGTGCTACCCCCGACGCTTCGGGGCCACGCCACTGCGGCCAGCCTAGATCCAGATCCTTGGCCGAGCTAGTAACACCAACAAAAGCAGTCACAGCAAAGGCAATGAGATGGAGTGATTTCACAAGAACAGTCCCAAATACGAATAAGAGAAGTAGCGAGCCAGCGAGGCATAGCTCATTTCAACCCCTCAGCGGTTGGCAAGTTCCGCTGGATGTCGGGAGGGGGATGCCATCTACTTTGACGCTAAACGGAGGGTTCATACAGCGAAAGTCGTCAAGATTTTTGTGAATCGCCGCACAAGTCGAAACTCTTGACGGCTTTTTGATTTAGTGAGCCGTGACGCGTAAGCGCCCGGGTTCTACGCATTACCCGGTGCCTCACGGCTCACGATATCAATCTGAATTCCTATCGAATCGACAAGCCGTTGACGAGTTTCGCTACGTCAGCAATTGTTCCGGCGGTGCTAACGATTTAGGCGATCCAACATCGTCTGGATTTTCCAGTGCGTCGGCGAAGTGGCCGCGACCACCAACCATCGCCGCGAACGACACGTCAATAACGACATGGTGGACGGGCCCCCGAGTGCTTCCCAAGTATCACAGTCGATGCTCGTTTCGATCACCTGCATCAGTGGGTCGGTGCGGCTGGAATAAGACTGCCGCCACGCGGTTGCCCCGATGGTATTCACTTTCATTTCCTGCTCGCTCTCACGTCCCACCAATGGCGTGACGTCATAGACGCGGATTGCGAGTTGTTGCTCGGCACTTTCTTGCGTGGTTACCGTTAGCTGCCCCGAGCGAATCGAGAGCACCAAGTCAAGTTGTTCGAACATGTGGGTCACTTTCGCCCCGACGCACTGCGTCGGGACACCCGCCCGGCTTGAATCACGATTGCTCGTTTCAATGGAACGTCGCCACCAGGGGACGGCTCCAGTGCGACTATCCGCACTCGCTTGCGAATCGGCCGTTGGATCACGCCTCTGCAAATCCGCCCATGACGCAGCCGCAAATGGATCATCAGCGGTTATTGCAAAACTTGCTTGTTCTCGTTTCTTCGGAACCAGTTGTAGATTTTCATCCAAGCCTATCTCTTCCAAGGCCCGCACATCAATCTCTGTGGCAACTCGGGTCGACATGTCTCGTATTAATTGACGCAATGTGAGACCGTCATCCCAAGCGAACCGACATGGCTCCATTAGAAACGCCAAGATGTCCGCCTCCTGCTGTTCGGCCATAAACGGATCGATTTGCCAGGAGGCCACCTCGCCACCTTCCCTCGTTTTGCGAGAGTTCGTTTGAATTCCACGCACCACGTCGTTCGGTATCACCGATTGAGCATCAACAACCGACACCGCACCTAAAACCATTCCCATCACGACAATGAATCGACAACGCGGTTTAGAAAACATCATGGCAGCCATTCGCTGTGTGAGGTGAATCCGAACTCCATCGCCACACCGAACAAGCAATTGGCATTCCAAGTGCATTACACCACGGTATCGAGAATAGATTTCACGCACTGCGTTGGGGTGCGTGATCAAGTTTGCCGAATGTGTTGCAATTTGCTGCATACGATTTACACGCGAATGCAATCCCTCGATTCACTTTTCTAACCATCCGGAATTTGACGTCGTGAACAAGGAATCCGCTATGCTCTCGTTCAGAACCCATTCGCTCGCGATCACCATCGCATGGGCCATGTCATTCAACTCGATTGTCATCAACGCCCATCAAACCAGCGTCGCCGAAGAGATCGTGGCGAGCACCGACGCGATTGACTCTGTCACGCTGTACCGCGACCAAGCGAGTGTCGTTCGCCGGATCGAAGCCCCCGCATCTGCGGACTTGCAACAAATCCGGGTGCCCCATATTCCCGCAAGTTTTGTAGAG
>CAXBHV010000583.1:0-5263 GCA_963974855.1 uncultured Rhodopirellula sp.
AACCGACTGTGGCCAGCATCCCCGTGGCCAGCGCGTGCGTCTTCGTATCTGTAATGCTCGTGCCCAGCGTGCCCGTCGTCGTAGTGCCCGTCGTCGTAGTGCCCATAGCCGTAATGACCATACCCATGATGCCCGTGCCCGTCATACCTATTGTGCCTGTGCGAATCAAACACATGCGAATCATACCCGTGCCCAAAATCATGGTGTCCATACACACCGGGATACTGGGCCTCGGCGTCAAAGCACATAATTCCCACCAGAGCGATGGAGAGGAATCCAGCAATCGCAAGGTTTCGTTTCATTCCAAACTTCACTCTCAAATAGGGAACTTCCGAAAACGACCCGTCAGCATTCGCCTCGCAGCGATTTTTTCGCGGCCGAGGCCTCCACGCGGAGGTGCCAATCGTTCTGCGGCCCTTCAATCCATTGCACCCTATACGCAAAGGTCAAGGACAGCGGACGGTTGGAGAATCTCAATTCAAAGCCGATTAGAGCTTGTTCAACCGAGTGCTTGATCGAGTTTCGTCTTGGTTAGGCCAGTCCGTCGAGCTCAACACGATTGCGGCGATACAGACATCGGACACTTTGTCAGCCCAGCGAAACGAGACAACAAAACAGGTATCGATACGCCGGCGACCGTCGGGGTCACGTGCTCAACCCTCGTTTTGAGTGTGCATATTCAGCCATTTCCCATTGTCGCGTCTCCTTTCTTTCAATTTTGAATTGGACTTTGCCGGTTACACGGATCATTCACGTTTCGGTCCGCTGCAGAACGTGTGCGACTGGTTTATTCCCAACGATGCCTACCTCTGATACCCGATGAATAACAGTAACAATCAATTCCACACGACCGGGTAACTCCCGGAGAAACGTTCGCTTACTTCCACAGTCAACGAGTTTCACGACAACGAGCTCGCTTTGAATATTGGTGATTTTTATGTCCAGACGACGAATCTACTTTGCTAACTTGCTGCTTGCTGCATCAACCGCCAGTATGGTGGGATGTGCATCGCCGGGTATGTTTTCATCGTTGGTGGACTCGAGTCCGACGTCGTCACTTGACGTGTCACTGATTGACGCACCCGAGACTGGTGTGCCCGAAACAGCCGAATCGGAATCCGCTGCTACGACGCAAACCAATCCCAGCAGCGACGTTGCCCAAGTCGTCTTTGACGATCTGGGCTACACCAGCGATGGCAACGTGACGTATCCGGAGACCATGGTTCAAGTCGCGATTCCGTTTGACAATGCGACCGAACCATCGTCATCGGCAACCTATGCCACGGGGCAATCGACCATGACGCTGGCCGATTTCGAAGCCCTCGCCCTTGGCAACAATCCGACCATCCAAGGATTAGTGGCAACGACTCAAAAAGCGGCGGGTTTTCGCACCCAGGTGGGGTTGCGAGCTAATCCAACAGTCGGTTACCAAGGCATGCAGTTAGCCGATGAGGGTACCGATCAACACAGCGTCTATATTTCTCAGACATTGATCACCGCAGACAAGTTAAATCTGAATCGCCGTGTCCAGAACGAGGCGCTGCGAGCCCAATTGTTTCAGCTCGAAGCACAGAAATACCGAATTGCCACCGACATTCGCGTCAAGTTTTACGACGCCCTCGCGGCTCAACGACGCATTAAATTAATCAGCGACTTTCAGTCCGTTGCCGACAAGGGACTGGAACTAGCTGAGCTTCGCAAGGAAGCACTCGAAGGATCGCAATTGGATGTCGTTCAGGCCAAAGTGCAAAAGAACGAGATCGATTTGTCGTTGCAACAAGCCGAGATTCGGTATGCTGCGGCGTGGCGAGAACTCGTTGCTTTGGCCGGGACTCCGCATATGCAGCCGATCTCGCTACAAGGCGAATTGCCACAGACCGAAACGTTGCTCGATTGGTCTGATGTCGCCACGACAATGGTGGCTTCGAGCCCCGAGTACCATGCCGCTCAGACGCGAATCAGCCAAGCTCGCGCTAACATCGACCGTCAATGTGTCCAGCCCGTTCCGAACCTCGATTTCCAATTGGCGGCCGGTCACGATAACGGGACTGGCTCGGGGATGATCAATATCCAGGTGGGTGCCCCCATTCCGGTGTTCAATCGAAACCAGGGGAACATTGCCGCGGCGCGTGCCGAGCTCGTTCGTGCTTGCCAGGACGCATTGCGGATCGAAAATGCGATCAAAGCCCGGCTGGCCGCAGTTTCACGCGATTACGATTCCTCGCTTGCCGCAGTGTCGAAATACAGCAACGACATCCTGCCCAATGCCGCCGACGGACTCAAATTGGCGGAAACTGCCTACAAAGCCGGTGAGACCAGTTTTGTCCAAGTTTTGGTGGCGCGGCGCACCTATTATGATACCAACCTGCAGTTTATTGCCTCTCAGGCCCAACTGGCTCAGGCACGGGCTCGCGTTGACGGATACGTGCTCAGCGGCGCCTTGGATGCGATGGTGGATGATAGCGGCGACGATGGTTTACGTGGACTAACGTTTAGCCAACAATAAAAATTCGCTTGAACCCCGACGCCTCGGAAATCACATGATTTGCTGAGTTAGCGAATTCAAATCAAGATTTGTTCCTCTTGACCCGATTCAGCTTGCTAGGAAAGATTGAAGCATCGCAAGACGGTTCTACCCCAAGGTTATGTTTAACGTGTTTGTCAGAACGACCCATCTATTGACGCTCATCGCGTTCGCGGCTCACGCCGTGCTGGGGTGCTGCTGGCATCACTCTCACGCACTGGGGAACGCGTGTTGCGAGCAACATGCCGCGCAGATTTCCACAACGGACCTGTGTAGCGAAACGGATCACGACCATCATCACGCCACTGTGGTGTGTTGTGACCATAGCACGCATTCGCACGCCGAATCTCACGCAACGGTCACGCCGACAACGGAGTTGGCCGTTAGCGATTTAGCTTTCGAAACCGCAACGTTAACTGATGCAGATTCGCCTTGCGGTCATTCTCACAATTGCGATGAAGCTCATTGCCAATTTGTGGGGATGTTTTCCAAATGGCTTGATCTGGATCTCCAAGTCGTGTCGGTCCCGTTTGCGTTTTCGACCATTGCCGCGTTGACTGAAACACCGCGAGTTGCGGTGGCGGGTGATTTCGACAGACTTTGTCGAGTTCGGGTTTTATCCTCCTCTGAGTCCTGTGTTCGTCTGCAATCTTGGCAGATTTGAGCCTTTCTTTCTCTCTGTTTGCTGCTTGGGTCGAGGCTAGTTTGAACGTCGTCATGGCGTGCGTTCTACGTCGGATCCGATCGCAACGTTTTGCGTGATTTAGGTCAACGCCCTTTAGCGCGTTGCATCCGCGCGTCCAAGCGAGCCGAAAAGAATGTTTCCACATTCGTCGAACTTAGTTTGATTTTGGCCTGCTATTTGAAGTTGTTCTGCCTGTCGAGGCGACTCAGCTTCCAATAACGCCGCGGTTCCTCGAACCACACAAACATTGCCGCAGGTTCCGGCTGCCGAAATCCAAGGCCGCATTCATTGCCACAGAGGGGTACGTGTTCCAGCGTGCTGCTTTGTTTCGATGCTGTGTGCTGCGACGGCGCTGCCTTCCCAACCCGTCTTCATTTTGTTTCAACCAAGAAGCGTTTCCAATGCGACCTAAACTCTCAAAATTGCCTTTGCCCGCGATTCAAATCGCGATTGGTTTGATCGTTGTTGTAGCGGCTGGCGTTACCTATTCGACGTGGTGGCCGTCGCTATCGACATGGATTGACGCCACGCTCTCATCACAACGAGGCGGCGAAGTTGCCGAGGCGGACGAGCACGCGGCTCATGCTGCACCGGGGGCGGCAGCGGCAGAGATCACGTCGCTGGAGTTGACCCCACAAGCTCGCAAGAACCTAGGATTGACGCCCAAGTATCTTCGTCCGGTAGAGCTGTCGAACTATCGCCGTTCGATCACTGTCCCCGCAGTCGTGGTCGCCAAACCGGGTCGATCCTCGATTGTGGTGTCATCGCCACTCAATGGCGTCGTCACCCACGTGCATGCGGTCACCGGCGAAGCGGTGATGCCTGGCGACTTGCTATTCGAGGTCCGCTTGACCTACGAAGACCTGGTGGAAACGCAGACAACTTACCTGAAAACGATCAGCGAGTTGGAAGTGGAAAACCGCGAGATCGCTCGCTTGGAAGATGCAACCCGGTCAGGCGCGATCTCGGGGAAACAGTTGTTGGAACGCCGTTACGCCAAAGAAAAGCTCGAAGCGTTTGCAAAATCACAACGAGAGGCACTTCGGCTGCACGGTCTTTCGGACCGTCAAATTGATGCCATTGCACGAGACGGAAAATTGATGGGCGACTTGCAAATTTTGGCTCCCGATGTGGACAGCCATAGTGAGGACGAAGAGCTGCACTTGAGCCAGGTCTCTATGCACCCGGTCTCGTATACCAAACCGTTGCCATTGCCTCAGGACATGACTCGTAACCGAAGCAACAAAAAACTGTTGGTGATCGATGACCTGAGTGTCCGCAAAGGACAAGCGATCACGGCAGGTGACAAGATGTGCTCGCTTTCGGATTACACCCAGTTGTTTATCGAAGGCAAGGCGTTCGAGAATGACATCGCGGCGATTTCCGAAGCGGCTCAGCAAGGTTGGGCAGTGGACGCGGTGTTCACAGGTTCGATGGGGCAAGAGGTGGTTGGCGGACTGAAGCTGGTCTTTGTTTCCAATTCGATCGACAGTGATTCACGAACCTTGTCTCTGTTCGTGGAATTGCCCAACGAAAAGATGCGTGACGTAAAGAATGACGAGGGACAGCGGTTTGTCTCGTGGAAGTATCGCATCGGCCAGCGACTTGAACTGCGTGTGCCCGTTGAACAGTGGGAGAATCAAATCGTGTTGCCTGTGGACGCAGTGGTGAAAGAGGGAGCGGAATGGTTTGTGTTTCAGCAAAACGGCAAGAACTTTACCCGCGTGCCGGTGCATGTCCGCCATCGCGGTCAAGACGCCGTGGTGATCGCCAATGATGGTTCGATCTATCCCGGTGATGTGATTGCCCGCAGAGCTGCGCACCAAATGCAAATGGCCATCAAAAACAAATCAGGCGGTGGTGCCGATCCGCACGCTGGACACTCGCATTAATAAACAAAGAGGGAAGAGCCCAACATGTCTCGGTGCACACCACCACTGGTTCCCAGGCTCCTGCCTGGGAACCCAATGAATTGCAGGCTCCCGCCTGCCGACCGCAAAAAGACGAGGCGGGAGCCTCGAAAGCAGTGCGTTCCCAGGCAGGAGCCTGGGAAC
>CAXBHV010000584.1:0-5243 GCA_963974855.1 uncultured Rhodopirellula sp.
CAACACAGAACCAAAGATCTCGTCGCAGGAAAGCTTCATATCCTGTTTCACATCGCGGAGGATGGTGGGTTCCAAATAGAAACCTTTTGCGTATTGCTCGGGAATCTTGCCACCACAAACCACCGATGCGCCACCCAGCTCCGCTGCCTTGATCAGTTCGAGCATGCGGCTGCGGTCCTTCCCAGTTAACATCGGGCCCATTCTGCGCCCCTCACCGCGTCCCGCACCGAGGGTAATCCCCGCTGTGTGCGACTTTGCAGCATTGATGAATGCGTCGTACACCGATTCGTGAACGAAACATCGGTTGGGCGACACACAGACTTGTCCAGAGTTTGCAAACTTTAAATCAACAATTTTCGTTGCCGCAGATTGAATGTCGGCATCGTCGTAGACCACCACCGGGGCATTGCCGCCGAGTTCTACGGAGAAATGTTTCACGTTGGTGCAGGCTGACTTCATCGCTCCGACGCCAGCTCGCGTCGATCCGATCATGGTGAACATCGAAGGAATGTTACTCTCCAACAACGGACCGGTCACGTCGTAATCGGTTCCGCTAATAACGTTGACCACTCCGTCGGGCACGCCCGCATCGGTTAACAGTTCCGCACAACGAAGGGTTGCCAAAGGCGTTAGTTGCGACGGTTTGATGATTGCGGTGCAACCCGCCGCCAAGACAGGACCAAGCTTGTAGCCAAGATTCAAAAGCGGGAAATTCCAGGCCAAATAGCCCACGACGACGCCCAAAGGTTGACGGAGCGTGTAGTGCAGGAATTGTCCATCCGGGTCGGGAATCACCCGCTGATCGATCCGCGCCGCTTCCTCGCAAAAGAACTTCAAGCATGTGGTGAGCATGCCGAAATCATACTCAGCGTTGTCGTATGGTTTACCCGTCTCTGATATCAAGAGGTCGATGATCTCATCACGATTCTGCTCGAGCAAATCGGCGTACTTCAAGATGATGGCTTGACGCTGGGACAGCGGCATTCGCGACCATTTCTTGAACGCATCACGGGCGGACGTCAGTGCGAGCTGGACGGAATCCGCATCCACTTCGGGGGCCTCGCCAATCACCTCTTCCGTTGCCGGGTTGATGACGGAGAATGTCTTTGCCGTCGTGATACGCTGGCCATTGATTAGCATCGCATACAATTTTCGGTTCATCGGATCTCGGTTTCTTTGACTTGGAATTTCTTGAGCGCGGTTTTATCCACCACCACGCCGAGGCCTGGGCCGGTCGGCACATAGGCGGTGGCGTTCTCGATTTTCACAGGCGTCTCGAAAAGCTCGTCACGCAGCGGGTTGGGAGTTCGATCAAGCTCAAGCAGCGCACCGGCGTCCTCGAGTCGACCTGGCTCGCGAAATCCGGAAGCGAGAAAATGAGTCGCGGCAGCAAGATTCAACATCGTGCCCCAGCAATGCGGAATGATGTTCACACCCAACGATGACGCGACCGTACGAATCTTCAGCGCCTCGGAGATGCCACCGCAATAGGCGAGATCAGGCTGAGCAATCTGAACGCCGCCCGACTTCAGTAACCGCTGAAACCCGTAGCGTGTTTGTTCACACTCGCCGGTCGCAATCGGCACGTCCACCTTGTCGTGCAGCTGTCGAAACTGAGACTCGTACTCGGGAGACAACGGTTCTTCGAACCATGCATAGTTGTGTTCTTCAAGAACACGACCAATGCGAATCGCCTCAGGCAAGTCGTAGGCATGATTGGAATCGGCCATCAACATCGCATCGGGTAACGCATTTCGCATGGCAGCGATCTGACGTGCATCGAAGTCCAAATTTTTACCGACTTTGATCTTCAAGGCATTGAAACCCTGTTCGCGATAGCCTACGGCCTCGGCAACGATCGAATCGAGCAACGCATCTTCGGACATCTCCTTGAAATACATGCCGGTTGCGTAACAAGGAAACGAATCGCGGTAACGACCACCGATCAAATCCGAAACAGACATCCCCAGATGTTTGCCTTTCAAATCCCATAGCGCCATGTCGATCCCGGACATCGCGCCCATCATGATTCCGCCGCGAGCAAAATCGAGCGACCACTGCCACATGTTGTGCCACAACCGGTCGGTCGAAAGCGGATCCAGGCCGAGCAATCGAGGCCCATAAAAACTCGTGATCGCCGTCTGATACACTTCCGAAGGACCGTAGCATTCGCCCCAGCCGGTCGTGCCATCATCCGCGATGATCTCGACCCACATCGTATTACGGGTGCTGTAGTACCACTGCGAAAAGCCAAACGGAGTGTCGAGCTTATCTCGTAGATGATGAGTTCGAATGCAATCAATTTTCATGGCGTACCCAATTTTGCTGGCGGATCGACTTTTTTACTGGAGGAGCAAATCCGAGGTGGTGAACGTCTCCCGGGCTAATTGTTTTCCGAGGCCTTTTTCCTCGCGAACCAGTTTTGTCGCTCGTTGCCGGTCGCGATTCCGTCTTGGTTGGCATCGATCTCGTCAAAATTGGATTCAACTTTAGCTTCGTTCCATGGCCAGCCATTCTGTTCCCATTTGGCTTTTTCCATCGCAATGAACTGCTCTTTGCTCATATCCGTTGACTGAGTCTTTTTCATTATTGGTTTTACGGATGCCGATTTGCTTGTCTTCGGTTTCGCATTAGACGTTTGGACTTGTTGCGTCTCACTGTTTCTCGCTTCGCTGTTCTGCCAAACCCGCACATAATCCACCAACATCGTTGTGGGAAAACCATCGCTCGTCGTCAGTTCAGGAACAGGAACCCGGCTGCCGTTTTTATAAGCTTCGAAGGGATAGCGAAGCCCGAGCGACAACGTCACATGCATGGGAAGATGCCAATACAGATTCGGCTTTCTACCGATCTCTTTTCCGTCGATGTACCAAACAACCCAATCCTTGGTGTTTTCAACGCCATAGACATGAAAGTCGTCACGTGGATCCCAAGGAGCAATGAATTCGTTTTTGCACATGGGCGGATTGGTATTAGGACGAATCCATTCCTTTGTGCCATTCTTCAACAGCTGTGTGTGCAGATTGCAATCGATATGGTTGACGCTATTGTGCTTATTCGTTTTCGCGTCAAATTCACTCTGTTGCAATTCAATGATGTCAATCTCGGAGTAGGTCACCGTCTCACCATCTCTAGCCTGATAGCGATTTTCGGGGCCCTTGCTATGCAGCCAAAACGCGGGCGACGCTCCGGGGAAACGCGAGCAACCTTTCACCCGAGCCTCGAAATAGCCGTAGGTGATCGTTTTATGAGTCCTGGCAATCCCTGAGGTGTAATCCAGTTTCTGATTGCCGCGTTGGTGAGTGTCTTGAACCATCCGCAGATGCAGCGACCCGTCACTTTGGGTTGCGTTGTCAGGCTCCCAGCTCCATGTCCCCCAATCTTCGGTGTCGATGTTCCATTTCGTTTTATCGATTTGGTTCCCGTTGAATTCATCCGAAAACTGACTAACCAGCTCCCAATCAGCCGGACTCGCCTGCAGCACGTCACCGACCGGTTTCGGATCGTCCGCCATCGCCAAAGGGGACGCCGCGAACGAGACGACCACCACGGCAAACGCAATGTTTCTAAATGCAACAGTCATTTTGGCTTTCAAGAAGGAAGGTGAGTTGGGCTTCGGTCGCGACGAAGTGGGTAAACGTCGGTTCGCGATCTACGAGACAAGTAGCAAATCCGATTCGGATCGGGGCGCTATGAAACAACCCCCATTCGCAACCGAGTTGGACACATAATCTCTACTTTTAAGAGAAGAAAAGGGAAAATCGTCCGCCCTTTCGGCTAACAAAGATCAATATTGCGATCTGATGATGCACCGAGTGCGTGGCTTATCCTAGCGGAACTCGCCAAGAGCTTCGGGGGACACTCGTCGTGGATCAAAAGTCTTGACGACTTCCGCTACGCTAAAAATACATAATCCCGATAGGAATTCATGTTTCAACACGTTGGCCAAAACGGCTAATAAACCGAAAGACTTCTGCCTACCTGCTTAATCTTTTCCAAAGATGGCATCGGGATTTGGCATTTCGTTTTCCGTCCACTTCTCAGCTTCCTTTGCGGTATAAAACCACAATGGCTGCGTATGGCTGTGACTCCACTTTTCTGCGGTGGAAATCATGTTTTGCAGGACCTCGGGGTGCGAGCGGCTGAGGTCTTTCGTTTCACTGATATCTTCGTCGATATTAAAGAGAGTCCACCTTTTGCCGATGCAACATGCTTTCCACTGATCTTGGCGGATGCCGACGTTGCTGAACTCCGCGTAGTGACGCATCGCAAAGATTGGCTGTCCTGTCCGCGAACTGCGATCGGCCAAAAAGTCTTGCCAAATATCTTTGCCGTCGAGTTCCTTCTCCGCTGGTACGGTCGCACCCGCTAAACCCGCAAAGGTAGGGTAAAAATCGAGTGCGGAAACGGGATGGTCAAATCGTTTGCCTGCGGGAACGACACTGGGCCAATGAAAAAACATGGGCACACGGAAGCCACCCTCGTAAACACTTCCTTTGCCCTTTTTCAGAGGCGTGTTATCGGATCCCGCGCCTTCTTTGCCACCGTTGTCGCTGAGGAACACAATGAGGGTGTTATTGAGTTCGTCGGTCTGCTCGAGTGCCTTTACCACTTCGCCTACCCCACGGTCGACCGCGTGCACCATTGCTGCATAAGTCCGACGTTTCTCGTCTTTAATCTCAGCATATTTAGCAAGATCTTCTTCCTTTGCCTGCAGCGGAGTATGCGGCGCGTTGTAGGACAGATACAGAAAAAAGGGCTGATCTTTTCCCGCCGCCTCGTTCACGAATCGAACGCCTTCACGCGACAGTGCGTCGGTCATGTATTCCGTTTCATTGACCTCTTTTCCATTGCGTTCCAGCGGCAAGATGTAATCGTTGAACACGGTCTTTCCTGACTTCTTTTGACGCTCGTAAGTCGCCATGTATTTCTCGGGGAAATAATCGTGACCGCCACCGAGAAAACCATAGAAGTCGTCGAAACCTCGATTGTTGGGGTGAAACGGTGGGTCAATTCCCAAATGCCATTTCCCCATCACTCCGGTGTAATAGCCCGCGTCCTGCAGCACCGTACTGATCAAAGTTTCGTCAACCGAGATACCTTGGTGGTTGTACTCGTCGATTCCCAAACCGGCGTTGGGCAGATTGAACGGCGCCCCAAACTCGTGTGGATAACGGCCAGCCATCAGCCCCATTCGACTTGGGCCGCAGAATGGATGTGTCACATAAGCCGACGTGAAGATG
>CAXBHV010000585.1:0-5242 GCA_963974855.1 uncultured Rhodopirellula sp.
ATCGATGATTGATCACCAACCAACCACCTCCAATTAGCAAACGTCGGGAAAAGAGTTCGTAATTCAGGACAAGTAGCAAATACAGAGCCAAATACGATTCCACGCGATTCGCCGCAAAATTGTGAGTCGAGTCGGATATTGGAGGTGAGTTTTTCTTCCGGTCTACACTGCGGTTACTTCTCCCCGGACTTCGGAGACTGCTGATTTAATCGAAATGCAATTCAGATAAGTGAGCCGTGGGCCGTAAGGCACCGGGTAATGCGTAGAACCCGGCCGCTCACGCGCGAGCGGCTCACCGAGTCAACAGCCCGCCGGCGCCAAAACCCAACGCTGAGAAGCATTTCTGAGTCGTGTTTTGCCAGGTCATCACAACCCGAACGCGTAAGCGAGGGACCGGCGCTGGTTCAAGAGTCCCTCGCTTACGCATTCGGGTTATGAAAAACGCTTCACAGCGTTCGCCAAAACGGCTAACCAAAAAAGCAGTCTCCATCTCGGTGTAGAGCTAGCAGAAAAAAATTCGCAATGAAAAATCACGACAACAGCAACGTTTTAATGGCCCACCGCAGGGTGGAATGGCCCGAGAAAAGTTGACAGTGGGTGTCGCACAAAACAGCGGTATCTCACCTTCTATCTCCTTTGCCCTCTTACTTCTTCTTCACCGCGCTATCACGGATCAGACGATATCACGGACCAAAATGCACACGGGAATTTATTACTCATGTAAACTGTCGGTCCAACCCGGCTTGAGCTAGCTGCCTTACCACTGCGAGAGAACGACGATGGAGAAGAAGATTCCCGTGATCTGCACGTTTGTCATGGTGGCCATCTTGGCTTGCCCCGCCGACGCCGTCGAACCTGCACCGAGCGCACCGAGCGTGATACCTGGGGAAACCTCACGCCAGTCCCGCGTCTTCTTTGACGATTCACTCAACTTAGCAGGAATCGATGTAGCAGGAATCGATGACCCGATCGAACCGATCACCCTGGTCGCCGACCGCTCGGTGGATATGCCAGACAACGGTGGATTCGAGCGTGGCTTGGAGGGTTGGACGTTTCGTCCCGGCGATGATTCGCAAGTTTCTCTAGCCAACGGTGGCAGCGAGCGGGGCCAGATCTTGGAACTAAAACCAAACGGTCGGTTGCTGGGCGTCGAGACCACGCATTTGGTCATCGGGCAACAGATTCACTCCTCTGAAGCATATCGCGTATTGGCGGACCTTAGGTTCGCAGGTCTTGACAGCGGAGTCTTTGCATTTTCCATGTATTGCTTTGACGGTCAGGGAAAAGCACTGAAACAGATTTCCTTTTACCCCTTGAATCCCAAGTCGGCCGCACATGATTGGCGGCGTGTCCGGGGAGAGTTCGGCCCCGGCACAATGAATCCGCTGCCCGAGGGAACGCAGAACATCTGCATCCGCTTTTCCTTCTATGAAGCGAGCGGCAATTGTCTCGGCGAAGTGGCGGTGGACAATGTCGCCCTGGAGGCCTATGAGCCACCACAGCAGAAGGGTTGGCCAAGCGAGATCACTGCGGAAGTGGGAGATTTGGGAGTACGGTTTGAGAGTCGATCCTTCTGGACCTTGTATCGTATTGACTATAAGGGAGTTCGGCTTGGCTTGGATCACTGGGGAAGTCATTACGGTTCGGTCGTGAATTTCCCGGACGAGGGTTTCATCGGCAGCGGCCATACCGAAAACGAAGACGAACAGGTACTCGAATTAGCGATCTGGGTCGATGACGAACGGCTCGAAAAACCGCCATCAACGCTGCGCTGTCAGCAATTGAAGTTGCGGAAAAAGTCACGCATTCGAGACTTCGTTCTACACACCGAAATCGAGCTCCACGACAACAAGATCGTGGAGGATGTTCGGTTGCTGGCGGATCAGGCAACACCGGTGAATTTGATTTACCACTTCATGCATCCCCGGACTGTCACTGCGACGGACTATCTTGCCGAGCTGACCGATGGTTCTCGGCTGGAAGGAGCATTTCAAGGAGACGGGGGGCAGCGGATCGACCGGGCGGTTCATTGGTCGGCAATCTACGATCGACCGACCCGCAAAGGCGTTGTGACGTTTGTGGCGAATGTTCCCGACGACGACGATTGGCGAACACGCTACTGGGATCTTCCTGACCGGTATCGCAAACACTACCTGACGACTTTTTTAAACAGCACCGTTCCCTCAGGAAAAGAGCTTCACTATCGTGTGGTGACCGTCCCTTTCGAAGCCGATCCGAAGCAGTGGAAAGAAGCCGCCGCAGCCGTCGCGGAGAACTGTAAAAACAACTGAGGTTCCCCCCAAGCATTAAAACTGCTCTGAAACATCGGAAACATCACCGGCCGATAGTCGCTGATCGCTCCACGATCTGAACGATGCAGCGAGGAGAGATCCATGACCTATTTAGTTTGCAAGTTTTGGTGGCTGCATCATCCAAATTCCCGCCGTTTTGATCACTATCTCACCGGTTCAAGTGAGAATCCTGGATCTCCATAGACTTTCCTCGGTCAGCCCCTTGCGACACTTGGATCTGCTAAAATCTGACAAACATGCGATCCAACATGCCGACTGTGAGCTGCCTCTATGATCAACAACCTCTGCCTCCTTCTATTGCTATCTGTCGTCGGTTGTCAGCCCGTTGAGGATTTGTCCGTTCTTGATGGTGGGAACTTCCGCGGTCCGAGTTGGATCGATTGGAATGACCCAGGCCTGATGTTGGTGCATCATCTGAACGACTTGACCCGCGACTGTTTGGCATCGCGCGAAGCTGAGATTGGCAATTTGAAGAGTGCCGATGCTTGGGAAAAACGGCAGGCGAAGGTCCGACAAACCCTCGACCAAATTCTTGGCCCTTGGCCCGCTCGATCACCGCTCAATCCTCGCATCACCGGTACCCTTCAAAAGGATGGCTACCGGGTCGAAAAGATTGTCTTTGAATCGATGCCAAATTTTTATGTGACGGGAGCGATCTTTATTCCCGAGGGGCACTCCGGTCGTGGGCCCGCGATTCTGGATGTCATCGGACATTCGACTCAGGCATTCCGGCGAGACCTTTATCAAAACGTGATTCTTAATCTCGTCCACAAGGGGTTTGTGGTGTTCGCCATCGATCCGCTTGGACAAGGAGAGCGGTTGCAGTACTTCGATCCTCAGAGTGGTAAATCGACCGTGGGCTCTTCCACCATGGAGCACTCGCATGCCGGGGTGCAGTGTTTTCTGACCGGCCGGTCTCTTGCCCGCTACTTTACCTGGGACGGTATCCGTGCGATTGATTACTTGTTGACCCGCCCGGAGGTCGACCCGCATCGCATTGGCGTGACGGGACTGTCGGGCGGTGGAACGCAAACCAGCTACATCGGCGCGGTTGATCAACGAGTCCTCGCGGCAGCACCCACCGGATTCATCACCAGCCTCAGTCGGCTGTTGGGTTCGATCGGACCACAGGATGCAGAGCAAGTCTTTTATCATGGTCCGCTGCTGGGCATTGACCACGCAGATCTACTCGAAGTGCGAGCGCCAAAACCGACACTCCAAGTGACCACGACGCGGGATTTCTTCAGTATCCAGGGCGCGCGTGAAACGGCCGCCGAAGTGCGTCAGGTTTTTGAAGTCCTCGGCCATCCTGAGCATTTCGATCAAGTGGAAGACGATTACGAACATGGCTTTACAAAGAAGAATAACGAGGCCACTTACGCCTTCCTGCAAAAGTCTTTGGACCTACCCGGCAGCGTCCAGGAAACCGCCTATCCGTTTTTGACGGAAGCAGAGTTGACCGTTACGGAGACGGGCCAGGTTTCGACCTCGCTGCAAAGTGAGACCGTTTTCAGTATCAACCGTCAAGAGGCGATGCCGCTGTTGAAGAATCTAGAAGATAGCCGACGGCAATTGGCGGATCATCTACCGCGGGCGGTGCGCGAGGCGGAACATTTGTCCGGCTACCGCAATCCTCAACCGACAATGGCTCCGGTATTTCGCGGGCAGTACCAGCGAGAAGGTTACCGCGTCGAAAAATGGGGACTACCGGGAGAGGGCCAGACCATCATTCCCACTCTGGTATTTGCCCCCGATGACCCCGCCCCACGGCCGGCCATCATTTATGTGCACGGCAATGGCAAGACGACCGACGCGGCAGCGGGCGGGACGATCGAAGAGTTGGTGCGAAGCGGTTACATCGTCGCCGCGCCCGATTTGCTCGGCTATGGCGAAACGAGCTATAAGTTCAAGCAGGGACACGCTCCAGTACAACCGTTCTTCAATTCATTAATGGCCGGTCGGAGCGTGGCAGGTATCAACGCGGGAGACGCAGTCCGTGTGTTGAAGTTTTTGCAGGAACGAGACGATGTAAAGCCAGGCGAGATTGGAGCCGTCGCCGTCGGGGATGTTGCACCAGCACTGTTGCACGCGGCTGCATTTGAACAACAGATTCAGTGGCTGGTGCTCGTTGAATCGCTATTGGACTATCAGAGCATTGTCATGCATCCCCTTTACGACGTGAACGCCAACTCGCTGGTGGCCGGAGCGTTAACGGCCTATGACCTGCCCGATTTGTTGGCCAGCGTCGCGCCCCGACGTGTCGCTCTGTTACAACCGAGGACCCAGCTGCGAACCGCTGCGTCAAGGGATCAAATCACTGCATCGTTGGGCTTTGTTCAGCAGCACGCAAAAGATAAATTGCGAGTCGAAACGAAAGAGATCGAGCTCAAGCAGGTCATCCAGTGGTGCGTGAACCCCTAGGCCTTTGCCTTTTGTTAGCGGCGGACACGCAACGTCGGCGAACCGAAGAATATTTGTCGGAGCGGGCGGGACGGTCCACCGTATCGCCGGGAATGTTCAATCAGCCGAATCGTGTTGCCATAGACATGAAGGGGGCGCCCTGGTCGTTGATGAATCGGCATGGCTTTAATCTGATCACGATAAGCCCCCGTGGGAACGATAATCGGACTCCAACCGTTCGATGCCGCAGCATTGGGCACCGTGGTGGTAAGACACAGAGGCAATAGGATAAATAAGAGTGTACGTAACATGGAACCTTTCTTGGTAACGTGTGTCAATCGTCAGTGCGAAGCGTAATTCCGCAACACAAATGCCACCAAGCAATCGTCGTACCAATCTTATTCCAGCATCTTCACCGTAGTGGACGAAGCGATGAGTCCTTTTTTGCATTGCATTACGCGGGGACTCGTTGCCTTCTGTTGATTACCCACAAGTCAGTTTTCCGGTCCGAAGGCTTGCCAGCAGAGGGC
>CAXBHV010000586.1:0-5233 GCA_963974855.1 uncultured Rhodopirellula sp.
CCCGCCGTAGAAAGCTGAAAAGCCGCTAGTCCTGCCGAACGCTTACACCATTGCAGAGAAGCGAAACCAAAAATCTGCCCAGGTTGCACAAGACAACCAATCCACTTCCTTAAGCAAAATCGATTTGGTCCAGCCCACCGATTTGATATGTTTCGGTGCTCCGGAGGCGGATAACAGAGAATCGCCCGATCGATGAAACCGGAGCAAGCAGGTAGGCTGCGATTTTGGGGCAGAAGGATCTACGTTTGCACAAAATGGACGGGGGTCACTTTTAAGCGTTTTCTTTGACGCTCAACAAGTTGATTTGACTTGCCACAGGGATTCACTCCAGCCGCCTGGCGTTCGTGGTCGCGAGTCCACGCGAAATAGCTGGCGGTGAAATTCACCACTGCATGTCATAGGCTTCGTATGTTACTGATGTGATTCTAGAGGGATGACGGGTGACGACCAACTGTTGCACAATGTTCTTTTCGGTATTCTCGCGGCGAGCAACCGCAGACAGCTTTGAAGACTTCATTGAATCGACTAAGACTCTGGAAACCTGAGTCCAACGCGATGTTCAGGATAGCGTTGTCGGTCGTAATCAGCAGACGCTGTGAATGCGAGATGCGGTGCTGGGCGACGAATGAGGTTATCGTGGTGCCGAACGTCTTCCGAAATAGGCTCATGGCATAGTTTGCATGCAGGCCAATGGCTTCAGCAATTGACTCGGACGTCAGCGGTTGCTGATAGTTTCTCGCGATATAGCAGGCAAGTTGATCCGCCCGCGAAAGCATCGGGGTGGAACGTGGCGTTGTCGCTTTTGAGACCCTGGCTGCTAATCGCAGCAGCCGCGCACGCACCTCCAATTTTGCCGCCAGCTCCAACGAAGGATCGCCATTTCCCAGTTCCTGCTCCCACCGATGGAATATCATCTCGTCCACGTTGTCCTGCATCGAGTCAATGAGGAGTTCGCCCTGAAGGACTCGACTCACCAGACCGGAATCAGTGCCAGGCCGCAGGAAATCGCTCAGCGGCAACGTAATGACGAAGTAAGGCGACGCTCCTTCGAAGTCGACAATTTGATGGGGAATCGCCGCCCAGAAAATTGCGAGGCGTCGTGCATCGATAATCGTCCGACGTCCGCCGAGGAGGTAACTCAGCGAACCAGACAAGAGCAGATTCAGTTCGACCTCGTTGTGTCGGTCCGGTCGGGGCATGCGAGCCGGTTTCCACAGCTCGCACGTGAAGCCGTAGGGAGAGAACTCGGGGCGTCTGGTGTCGAATTGTTTCATGCACCTTAGAATACCGTGAGTATCGCGTCCGAAACAGTGAGACTTGCGGCAAATAGTAGATAAAATGCGGCGATGTTGGTGGCGTCATCTTCCTCGATTGTTGGGAACACGCTGACCACAACGTGCCGACAGAGTTCGGCCAACGGACCACGATGCTTTCCCCCCCAAACATAACGAGGAGATTCTTATGAAGTTTCTGCTGCCATTGATGCCTGCCCTTGTGCTCTTGCTTATCACGACCGGACAGGCCATCGCGGGAGAGCCCCCAGCATTTCCTGGAGCGGAAGGATATGGAGCCAGCACCCCAGGCGGGCGCGGCGGACGCGTGATAGCGGTGACGAACCTGAACGACTCGGGGCCGGGCAGCCTGCTGGCGGCTTGCGAAGCCGAGGGGCCGCGCATCGTCGTGTTCAAGGTGGCGGGCACGATCGACGGCGATGTGCGAATCCGGCACGACCACATCACTGTCGCCGGCCAGTCCGCACCCGGCGGTGGCATCACGATCAAAGGAAATCTTAGCATCGACGCCAATGATGTCGTCATTCGGTATCTCAGAGTCCGAACCGATCACGAGGGGGACGCCGTTGGCACTCGATATAAGAAGAACATCATTCTGGATCACGTGTCGGCCAGTTGGAGCACTGACGAGGTGCTTTCTCTGTACCACAACGAGAACGTCACCATTCAATGGTGCATGATCACCGAAGCTTGCGCGAAAGCTGACGGGTCGCATCGTTTTGGCGGCATCTGGGGCAACCAGTACGGCACCTATCATCACAATTTGATGGCTCACAACGACAGTCGAAACCCCCGTTGGGCATCAGGATGTGGGTTCAACGATTACCGTAACAACGTGCTTTACAATTGGGGTTATGAAAGCAGCTATGGCGGGGAGGCACAACAAAAGGGAGATCGGCGGAATCCACCCATCCCCTTCTCGACGATTAACATGGTGGCCAATTTCTATAAACCCGGTCCCGCGACACGCAGCGACGTGAGTTCTCGTATTGCAAATCCGTCGAGCCGCGGCGATGACGATACCGGCAGTTGGCATGTGGCTGGTAATCATGTCGACGGGGCTCCCGATGTGACTGCTGACAACTGGCTGGGCGTGGCTGGCAATTCCTTTCAGAAGCTCGCGGAGCCGTGGAAGGCGATGCCCATTCACCAGCAATCCCCAATGGAAGCTTATCGGGCTGTTCTTGAACATGCTGGATGCTCATTGCCAATGCGTGATTCGATCGATGCACGCATCACCGAAGAGGTCCGCAATGGCACCGGCACCCATGGCAAGAACGGCATCATCACCACGCCAAAGGACGTTGGCGGTTGGCCGGACTTGAAGAGCGGAACAGCCCCCACCGATTCCGATAGCGATGGCATGCCCGATGACTGGGAAGGCAAATACGGCTTTGACGCTAACAATGCCGATGACCACGCGTCCGACAAGGACGGCGACGGATACACCAACGTCGAGGAGTATCTCAACGGCACAGACCCGACGGTGTTCGTGGACTACACGAAACCGGAAAACAACATCAATACGCCGGAGAAGCCCCGTGAGTAGTCATTTGTATCACGTTCTGAAAATTCGGTTTCAGCTCGTCCTGTTGGCCCTGTTGCTACTAGGCCAAAACGATTCGCTGGTGGCATCGGATAAGCCACGCGTGATTGTCACGAGCGATGGCGAAATCGACGACGAATGTTCGATAGTCCGTTTTCTGCTCTACGCGAACGATTTCGACATCGAGGGAATCATCACTTCCAGTTCGCAGTATCATGCTCATGGGCACAACTGGGCCGGAGACGACTGGGCACAGCCCTATTTGGCGGCGTATGCCAAAGTCTATCCGAACCTCATCAAGCACGACCCTCGCTATCCCACGCCTGAGTTCCTTCAGTCTCGAACGTTGCTTGGAAACGTAAAGTCGGAAGGGGAAATGGACGAGGTCACCGCAGGTTCGCAGCGAATCGTCGAGGTCTTGCTGGACGAGTCGGACGAGCGTCCGATCTGGATTCAGGCTTGGGGCGGAACGAACACCATCGCAAGGGCGTTGAAGACGATCGAGCAGCAGCATCCGGAGAAGATGGCTGCGGTGGCGAAGAAGATCCGCTTCTATTTCATCTGGGAGCAGGATGAAACTTACCAAAACTACATCCGTCCGCACTGGGGAAAATACGGCATTCCGACGATCATTTCCGATCAGTTTATTGCGATATTCTATCACTGGAAGAAGTACATCCCAACGGACCAGAAGACTTATCTTGCCAGCTCGTGGATGAAGTCGAACATCCTCGAGAATCACGGCCTGCTGTGCTCCCTTTACAAGGCACATACGGGCGACGACAAGGGTTTCGAAGAAGGTGATTTTCGATCCGAGGGTGATTCGCCAGCGTTCTTCTACAACATTCCAAACGGCCTGCGCAGCGATGAATCCCCGGATTGGGGCGGCTGGGGCGGTCGCTTTGTCAAGGTCCGCGAAAACACGTGGCTCGACCCCGTGTCAGAGTCCGGCTATCAATATCCGATGGGTCGCTGGTTTTCGGGTTCGGCCTGGGGACGGCAGCGATTGAAGAAGGAGATTCCCAACGACGCCGAATTGATTTCCTATCTCGAACCTCAGTGGCGATGGATCGGCGATTTGCAAAACGATTTCGCAGCACGTGCCGACTGGTGCGTGAACGAGTTCACCGAAGCCAATCACCATCCTGTCATCAAAGTGAATGGCGACCTGACTCGCAACGTCAAGCCGGGCGAAGTAGTGCAACTCGCTGCAACAGCGACTGATCCCGACGACGACGAACTGACGTTTCGATGGTGGCAGTATTCTGAAGCTGATTCGACCGCCGCGACTGTCACCATTAAAAAAGACGGCTCGGCAGAACGCGCCAGCTTCATTGTTCCGAGCGAATCAGGCAAAGATGTTCACATCATCGTTGAGGTCACGGATAGCGGTATACCGGCACTAGTTCGTTATCAGCGGATCGTTTGTAACATCGAATAATCGGGTCACGCGAGTGAGCTTCGCATAGCGAACGCTTCCAGTTTCTGGTCACAAGACCTCCGATTTTTGTTGTCCAATGCGTACTATCGTTGTCGCCGAGCGAATACACGGAGTATCAAGTTGAAGTAACCGCTGATGAAGCCGACCATGCCGCCCTACAAATGTATATTGGCAGCGGCGTACGCATTCGGGTTCGGTGGCACCTTGATTCATGCGTGAATTACAAGCCATCGCACTCAAAGAAGCTAAGAAAACCAAACCGGAACCTATAGTGACCCAGGTCAGTCGGGGCGACAGGACACCGTTAGAACTTTTTCGCTCCGGCGTCGTCGATCTGCAAACATCGCAACCTGATATTTCAGGGCGTGTGGTGGCTGTATTGGCGTGATTCGTTTACAGGACACTGGAGGACAATTGTTGGTAAGAACCACGCGGTCTGCAAAAGCTTCCACGATGTGTTGTCCACAAGCACAAGAACGTCCAGCTTATCACCGTCCGACGGAAGTACCTTGACTCGGTAGTCAATCGGACTCATGGGCGTCATCCAGGCCTCCGCCCGCATTAAGTTTCGAGGCCGCAAAATACGTTCCGCAACGCATCGTGTCTCGGAATCCGCGTCATGAAAGCTCTGCTCGACGTTTCGGTAGGCTCGCAACATGTAGTGTTAAAAGCATTGCGGCAATCCAAGCCTGACGCGGAGCGCACAGGCCATTTGCGCAATCTGTGACAAGGAAAGTGTAACGAGAGATGTTTTATACGAAGGATAATACTATACAATGCAAATTCATCACAAGCCACAATCAGCGAGCCGACGCTTGAATCAACGACTCTTCTTTTGGTCACTCACCGCGGCACTGGCCGGCTTCCTGTTCGGTTTCGACACCGTGGTGATCTCGGGAGCGGAAAAAACGATTCAGTCGCTGTGGGAGCTGGGCGATTTCCATCACGGGCTGG